>CAIVYV010000247.1 GCA_903910215.1 uncultured Pseudomonadota bacterium | reverse complement strand
CTCAAGGAGGACATGCCCACCGACGAGCAACGCAATCTGCAGCCGCTCGATAATCTCTGCCTTACCGAGCACCGCCTTGCTGAGCTCGCTTCGAACTCGTTCAGACCACTCGGGACCTCTGCCTGACATTCCAGTCTCTCCGACTTAACTCCGCCCTACTGACCTCGGCGCAGCACTCGTCCATGCCGATCGGAGGTGACTTTGCCGCCATCGATCGCCAACTTGCCGTTGACGAGTAGATAGTCGACGCCCTCGGAGTATGCATCCGGTGCTTCGTAGGTTGCCACGTCACGGAACTTGGCGGCATCGAAGATGAGAACGTCGGCATAGGCACCCTCGCGCAGAAAACCGCGGTCGCGAACACCGAGAACCGTCGCCGTCAGACCCGTCGAGGAGTGAATCGCCTGCTCAAGCGAGATGACGTTGCGCTCGAACACATAGCGACTGATCTTGCGAGGAAACGCACCATAGGCGCGGGGATGCTCTTCGCCCGAACCGAACTCCGACAATCCGCCATCGGTGCAGGTCATCGTCCACGGTTGCTTCATGAAGGCTTCGACGTCTTTCTCGTTCATGTTGAACGACACGATCGGTGCGCCGCCTTGAATGAGCATATCGATGGCCGTGTCGACGGGATCTTGCAGCTTCATTCGAGCGATTTCGTCGAGGCGCTTACCCTGTAACGACGGATCAGGCGGGAAGCTACGAATCATCATCGCGTTCGCGCCACCGCGGCGCTCCATGTTATTGATCATCTCCTTGCGGATCTGGGCACGCTGCTCAGGATCTTTTAGGCGCTTCGCCATCTCGGCCTGACCGCCCGCCTGCGCCCATCCCGGCACCAACGACGGCTGCAAGCCCGAACCGGAAGCGGCGTAGGCGTACTGATCCGCCCAGATCTCGAGACCTTCCGCGCGGGCCGCATTGATCACTTCGATGACATCCTTGGACTTACCCCAGACGCTCGGCCCCAAAGTCTTGATGTGCGTCACGATGCCGGGCAACTTCGCTTGACGTGAAACCTCAATCAATTCTTTGGTGGCATTGACGACGCCCACATCGTAGCTCGCCTCGTCGCGAATGTGGCTCGTATGGAACGCGCCCGGATAAGCGGCGGCCACCTTGGCGAGCGCAACCAACTCGTCCGTCTTGGAATACTTACCAGGAATATAAAACGGTCCGCTGGAAAACCCGAAAGCACCCTCGTCCATCGCCTTGCGCACGAAATCCTTCATGCGCTGCAGTTCAACGGGCGTCGGCGCGCGGTCATCACGACCCATCACGGCGCTGCGAACCCCGTTGTGCCCGATCGTCGGGATCACGTTGACTCCGGGAGTGTGCTTCTCGATCGCGCTGAGTAACGGCGTGAGATCGGCCGGTCCACCACCATCCGGATTGATCAGCACAGTGGTGATGCCCTGGTACAGAATCGGCACAGCGCCAGCCAGCGGTGCCATCGATAACCCCGGCACCGAGTGCGAGTGCGCATCGATGAAGCCCGGAGTCACGTACTTGCCAGCGGCGTTGATGACACGCGCTGCCTTGGCATCTTGCGGTATATGCCCGACTGCAACGATACGATCACCCGAGATACCGATATCAGCCTTGCGCCAAGGCATGCCAGTACCGTCGAGAACCCGACCATCGCGAATGATCACGTCGAACGATGCCGCCTCTGCTGCTTGTACAGCAGTGGATGGCAAAACGATCGCCAAGCCGGCAGCAGCCAACAATGAGAGTTTCAAGAGCCTCTTCAACATGGTGGTCATCTCCTAGGTCTCAGCCGACAAGATTTGTCCAGCAACATCACGAACGTTTTCGAGAAAAGCCGATTGCAAGGTTGTCAAAGGCGAATCGATACGGTGTACGGCATACAAGGAAACCGGAATCTGCGGTTCGAGTACGCGACTTTGAATCGACGTCTCGGTTGGTGCGCCAGCAGTGAAGGGATCCACCATCGCGATTCCTTGCCCCGACGCGACGAGAGAACGTGCCACCTGATAGGTCTGTACCCAGGTGGATACCTTCACCGGCGGCGATAACGCACGTAATCGCGTATTGATCTTGCGACCGAGATCATCCTGGAGCGTCAAGCCGACTACTTTAGCTCCGCCGAGGCTCGACATCGGCAGCGGCCGCGCCAGATCGCTAGCGCTCCAATGACCGGTTGGTGCGATCACCATGACCTGCCCTTCGGAGAGCAACTGACAGCGAATGCGCGGATGCTCGATCTGCTGCAAAGTCAGACCAACATCACACTCATGCAGCAACAAGGAGTTGAGCATCTCCCGTGTGTGCTGTGTGAAAAGATTGATCTCGACCTTGCGAAACGTTTTACGCATCCGCGTCACGACGTTGGGAATGAGCGTATTCGCTAACGTCGGCGTGCTGACCACGCGCAGCATCTCTGCATCGCTCGGCTTCAAGTTCACCGCCAACTGCTGCAGTTCGGCGAGCTCGTCAGCGATGCGTTCAATTTTAGGGCGCAGCACCTCACCCTCACGAGTCAAACGCACCCGTCCCATCACTCGGATGAACAGCGGATATCCGAGCTGTCGCTCGGCTTGCTGCAGGAGTTTCGTCGCGGCCGGCTGCGAGATATTCAGCAGTCGAGCGGCACCGGTAACGGACTCCGCCTGCAACATTGCCTGAAACATCTCGATATATCTAAGCCGCATGATCTGACTACCGTTCGATTATCGCTGACGCGCAACCGACTCTTCGGTTACCGCAGCTCCGGTATGACCCCAAGAGTTGCGAACGTAGGTTGCAATCGCCGCAACCTCATCATCACCCAACTTGTCGCCGAAAGCCTCCATCATCTTCCAACGCCGCTTTTGCCACTCGACCGACGGCGCGACTTTGGGTCGATCCGGTCCGCGCAGGATGATATTGACCAACGATTCGGAGCTCGGCGCATTGACGACCGCGCTGCCTGCCAAAGGCGGCCCCGTATCCGACCCACCGGTTCCTTCGGGTTGGTGACAGGTGCCACAGTGAATGTTGTAGAGAATCCGCCCCTCGCTCATCGTGTCGACATCGAGCGTACCGGACTTCACCTTCTGTTGATTGGCGGGTAACGATTTCAAGTACACCGCCATGGCGCGAATATCCGAAGACGGTAACTGCCTCAGACTCGCCACCACTTCATTCATGGGACCGAAGACCGCAGCTCGCGGGCTGATACCGCGATGCAAATACCCCGTCAGATCATCCACAGTCCATGCTGCTAATCCGCTTGGGCTATTGGTCAAGTTGCTTGCGGCCCATTGGCGCGTACGCCCATCCGCATCGGTGTGCGCGTGCACACCTCCTGTCATCAGAAAATTGGCGTCCTCTGCACCCAACGCATTCCGAGGGCTATGGCAAGCGCTGCAATGTCCCAGTGCTTCGACAAGATAAGCACCACGATTCCACTCAGCGCTCCGCTCTGCTTTGCGAACGAAACGCGCATCCTCGAAGAACAAAGACTTCCACGGCCCGAGCAGAGCGCGCTCGCCGAAGGGAAAACGCATCTCGTTGGCGGGCGGACGCTGCGACACCGGCTTCAGGCTTTTGAAATAGGCGTATAGGGCCGCGACATCGGCGTCCGTCAACTTGGTGTAGGCGGTGTACGGAAAAACGGGATACAGGTGCTCGCCGTTTGGACGAGTTCCGCTGCGCAAGGCAGCGGAAAACTGCGCCAGCGACCAGCTGCCGATCCCGGTTGCTCGATCAGGTGTGATGTTGGTCGAATAGAGCACGCCGAACGGTGTATCGAACTTCAATCCACCAGCGTGTGGCTGACCACCGGGTTTCGTGTGACAGGCAACACAGTTACCGGCGATCGCAAGATAACGCCCGCGCTCTACCACAGAACTCGTTGATGCATCAGCCATCGAGCTCCAAGACAATGCGATGAGGATGGCGATACCTGCGTGACACAGGCGCCTAAGCTGGAATAAGAGCTCTATCATCAGTCTGCCGTCACCAATCGAAATTTCTGGATGCGCTTGCCCGCAGACTCTGCGGCGTAGATGTTGCCTTCGGAATCGAAGGCGGCTTGATGCACTTGTTTCAGTTGACCGGCCCAAGGACCGTATTCGCCAAAGCGATGAATTTCCG
>CAIVYV010000246.1 GCA_903910215.1 uncultured Pseudomonadota bacterium | reverse complement strand
CGGTCGTCTCGGCACGCCGCGCGTTCGATCAGGGCCCCTGGCCACGGATGGATATTACCGAGCGCAACGACATCCTTTATTCGATCCGCGATCACCTTCGCAAGAATGCCGAAGAACTTGCGTACCTCGAGTGTCTGAATACCGGGCTGCCGCTCATCAGCGTACGTCGGCACGTCGATCGCATGGCCCGCAACTTCGAGTTTTTCGCGGAAGTCGCGAGCACCACTCATGGTGAGACCTACACGCAGAGCAAAGGCTACGTGACCTACGTCACACGCGAGCCGCGTGGCGTCGCCGGCTGTATCGCCCCGTGGAATGCACCCTTGTCGCTCGCCTCGATGCGCGTGGCGACCTGCATTCCCTTCGGCAACACCTGCGTGCTGAAGCCTTCCGAATACACACCGCTCTCGATGCTTCGCATGGTCGAGATTTTCCACGAGGCGGGTCTGCCACCGGGCGTGGTGAACCTAGTCAACGGGCGCGGTCAAGTCACCGGTGATGCGCTGGTCAATCATGCGGGTGTCGATATGATCGGTTTCACCGGTGGCACCAGCACCGGGCGCGCGATCGCAGCCACCGCCGGTCGCAATCTCAAGCCAGTCGCGCTCGAGCTCGGCGGCAAGTCCGCCAATATCATCTGCGACACCGCCGATGTCGAACGCGCACTCGATGGCGCCCTCGCCGGCATCTACGGCAATAACGGACAAGCCTGTCTTGCCGGCTCGCGCATCCTCGTGCAGCGCGGCATCGCCGACGCCTTCATCGAGCGCTTCGTGGCGCGCAGCCGGAAAATCAAAATCGGCGATCCGATGCTACCTTCGACCGAGATCGGCCCGTTGGCGTTCGAACAGCACATGCAGCGCGTGCTCTCGTACGTCGATGTCGCCAAGGCCGACGGTGCCACCTTGTTGACCGGTGGCCGACGCTCAGCCGAGCACGATAAGGGCTGGTTCATCGAGCCGACTGCCGTGTTGGCACCGGGTAACGACGCGCGCGTCTGTCAGGAAGAAATCTTTGGTCCGTTTGCGACCTTCCTCACCTTCGACACGGTCGATGAGGCAGTTGCCATCGCCAATGCCTCGAAGTTCGGACTCGTCAGTTATGTTTGGACAGAAGATCTATCCACCGCGATGCGCTGTGCTCGCGATATCCGCGCCGGCACCGTGTGGGTCAACACGGCCATGATCCGCGACTTGCGGGCGCCCTTCGGCGGCTACAAGGAGTCGGGTATCGGCCGCGATGGCCCGCAGGCGAGTCTCGAGTTCTTCACCGAACTCAAGGCCACCATCATCCCCATCGATCCGGTTAAGGGCCACCGCTACGGCGCCGCTTGAGACCCGGAAAGCGATTGGAAATACCGACCGAGCCACCTTTGATGTTCTGGATGAAATTGACGAGAACACCATTCGGATCGCGCAGTGTCATCTCCTTCGAGAGCACGCCGTGAGCTGCGATCTCGAGCATCGTCGGCGGGCAAAGCACAGGCAAACGCAGTGCGCGAGCTCCGCGATAGATGCGATCGACGTCGGGCGTATGGAAGACAAGACACGCTTCACCCTGGTTGGCACGGCTCGGATCGCGATGCCGATCGATCGGTGGTGAGGGCCGTTTGAGTTCGAACAAACCCACCATGCCCCAATCGACGTCTTCCGACTGCAGGATGATCCAGCGCGTGGTGCAAGGTGGCGCCCCGAGCAATTGGTACAACTCGGGCAGCTCCTTGCCCGCCTCGCCCGAAATCCAGACTTTGAGTCCGAGCAGATCGCACCAGAAACGCAGACTACGATCCATGTTCTTGACGATGATGGCCGTTCGCTTCAGCGGCGTGATCAGCGGAACACGAGAACGATGAACTTTTTTCATGACCTTCTCCTGCAGGATGACCCCATGATAGATCTACACACGGTCGCAACCGCCAACGGTTACAAAGCCTCGATCATGCTCGAGGAAGTCGGCCTACCTTACACGGTCTGCGAATACGATCTCGTCAAAGGCGAGAATTTCACACCCGAGTTTTTGGCTCTCAACCCCGTAGGGCGCCTGCCGGCTATCGTGGATCATGACATCAGCGGCGATACCGACGGCCAACCACTCTCGGTCTATGGCTCGGCGGCGATCCTGGTTTATCTCGCCGAGAAGACCGGAACGTTGTTGCCACGCACGACTCGGGCTCGCGCTAAGACATTCGAGTGGGTCGGGATCGTCTCGGGTGATGTCGGCCCCGCCTACAGTGGCCAGTTCGTCTTCAACGTCGTGGCGCAGGAAAAAATCCCGTATGCGATCGAACTTTACAATCGACTT
>CAIVYV010000245.1 GCA_903910215.1 uncultured Pseudomonadota bacterium | reverse complement strand
CTGCCATGCTGCGCGACAATCAGGATGAGAACCGAGCGACAATCAGGATGAGAATGGATTGTCGGCGGCAGACCGAAGTGAGGGCGTAGCCCGAGCGAAGGTCTGTCGCCGACAATCGCGTCGTTTTTCCCGCAGGGAGCGGCGTCTGACGGTTGGGCGGGCTGTGATCAAGTAGCTGATTCTTCTCGTATTTGAGGGATCAGCATTTGACCGGCTCCCACATCAACGACCGCCAGATGAGGATTTTCATGAGCCACCGCGACACGCACGACGTGAGCGCCGCCGCCGCCAAGGCCGGCTTTTCGACCGCCACGGGCTACCGGATCGAGGGCGATCCGCGACTACCTTCCCAGAAGCAAGCTGTACGGGAACGCCGGCGCCCGGACCCTCTGATCGACGTCTGGGATAGCGAGATCGTGCCGATGTTGACGGCGGCCCCCGGCCTGCGGGCGATCGCCGTCCTGGAAGAGCTGCAGCGTCGACATCCCGAGATCGGCGACAATATCCGCCGAACTTTGGAACGCCGCATCCGATCGTGGCGTGCCTGCTCTGGGCCAGAGAAGGACGTTATCTTCAGGCAAACCTACGAGCCCGGCCGCCAGGGGCTGTCGGACTTCACCGACGTCAATGATCTTGGCATCACCATTGCCGGGGTGGTTCTGCCACATCGCCTTTATCACTTCCGGCTCGCCTTCTCGGGCTTTGAGCATGCTCATGTCGTCCTCGGCGGCGAGAGCTTTGTGGCGCTGGCTGAAGGGCTGCAGAACGCGCTCTGGGCGCTTGGTGGAGCGCCACGCGAGCATCGCAGCGACAGCCTGTCGGCAGCGTTCCGCAATCTCGACGCCGAGGCGCATGAAGACCAGACGCGCCGTTATCACGAACTGATGGGCCATTACGGAATGGAGGCGACCCGCAACAACACCGGCGTCGCCCACGAAAACGGCTCGATCGAGAGCCCGCATGGTCATCTCAAATCAGCCCTCGAGGACGCATTGTTGTTGCGGGGGACGCGGGACTTCGTCGATCTCGACGCCTGGCGCGCCTTCGTCGACGAGGTCGTCGGCCGGCGCAACGCCCGCAATCGCAAGCGCATCGCGCTGGAGCGGCCCTTGCTTCTGGCTCTGCCGGTGCGGCGAACGATCGATTATGAAGAGCATGTGGTCACGGTGACAAGCAGCGGCGGGTTCACCTTCCGCCGGGTGTTCTACACCATGCCCTCACGGCTGATCGGTCATCGCTTGCGAGCGCGCATCTACGATGATCGGCTTGAGTGCTTTCTGGGCGCCACACTGGTCGCTGCCGTCAGACGCGGCCGGCCCGCGTCTCACAGCAAGGGCGGACACGTTGTCGACTATCGGCATGTGATCCACGCGCTGCGCAAGAAGCCCATGGCGCTGTTGAACCTGGTCTATCGCGATCAGCTGTTCCCGCGCGCTGCCTACGCCCGGGCGTTCGAAGCGCTCCAGACCCAGCTTGGGGACAAACAAGCCTGCAGGATCACTGTGTCCTTGTTGGCGATGGCCCACGAACGCGGTTGCGAGGCCGAGCTGGCGCACGCCATTGAGGAAGGTCTCAAGGAGGGTCGGCTGCCTGATCTTGCCGCCTTGCGTGCTCGCTTCCATCCTGATGTCGGCGCTCTTCCGGTGGTGGAGGTCGAGCCTGTCGACCTTGGCCTCTACGACGAACTTGCAGCGGTCGCCGCATCGACACGGGTGGCGGCATGAACCCGCATCATCCCGCGATCGATGCCGCTCGCATTGAACTGCTGCTTAGCGAACTAAGGCTGCCGGGCATCAAGGGTCTGTGGCCAAAACTCGCCGAACAATCCGACAAGGATGGCTGGCCCGCAGCTCGGTTCCTCGCCGCGCTCGCCGAACACGAAATGGCCGATCGCGTTCGGCGGCGCATCGAGCGCCATCTCGCTGAAGCGCGTCTTCCTGCCGGCAAGACGATGGCGACGTTCGACTTCGAGGCCGTACCGATGGTCTCCAAGGCTCAGGTGATGGCGCTCGCTGCCGGCGACGCTTGGTTGGACAAGGGCGCGAACATCCTTCTGTTCGGGCCTCCCGGCGGCGGCAAGAGCCACCTTGCGGCAGCGCTTGGACTGGCGTTGGTCGAAGGTGGCTGGCGTGTCTTGTACACACGCACCACCGATCTGGTTCAGCGTCTTCAGGTAGCTCGTCAGGAACTTGCTCTTGAAAGTGCTATCGCCAAACTCGATCGCTACCATCTCTTGATCCTCGACGATCTGGCGTACGTCACCAAAGATCAGGCGGAGACCAGCGTGCTGTTCGAGCTTATCGCCGCACGGTATGAGCGCCGGTCACTGATGATCACTGCCAATCAGCCGTTCGGTGAATGGGGCCGCATCTTCCAGGACCCCGCGATGACGCTCGCCGCGGTCGACAGGCTTGTCCACCACGCCACGATCCTGGAGATGAACGTCGAGAGTTATCGGCGCCGATCGGCGTTGATCCGCAAACGTTCCGCAGGGCGGCCCGCGGCCAGCGCGACAATCAGAAACACACAGTCGCCCGAAGCTGAGTGACGCGCCGCGACAATCACCTCTTGCCAGGGAGACCCTTAGCGACAATCATCAACCCGTCCGGCCGTCTTCTCTCATCCTGATTGACGGCTTGCTCTCATCCAGATCGTCGCGCGACAGTGATCCGCGATTTGTCGCTTGCACGTACACGCGCGATCCGACTCCTGCTGGCGCAGGATCGGAAAACCGTTCTTGCCGTGACAGTTTCCGCGATGATCATGAGGACCGTGTTCCGAAGCGAATTGTCCGG
>CAIVYV010000244.1 GCA_903910215.1 uncultured Pseudomonadota bacterium | reverse complement strand
GGCGATGCATCGCGCACTCGAACAGGCGGGCCTCACGCTCGACCAAATGGATCGTATCGAGTTCATGGAGTCGTTCGCCGTGACGATGGCAATCTTCCTGCGCGATCATGCGGTGGATCTCGCGAAGGTTAACGTGGCAGGCGGCCACATGGCCAAAGGTCATCCGATGGGAGCCTCGGGTGCGATTTTGCTCTCGAGCCTGCTCGACAATCTGGATCAATGTGGTGGTCGCCACGGGATCGTGGTGTGCACCGGTGCGGGTGGCGTGGGTGCTTCGATGATCGTGGAGCGTATGGTCTGATGAGCACTCCTGCTGTCAACACGGCGCCGTGGCCGAGTCCCGTGCGTGCTTGGATCGTAGTTGGCCTGTTGATGGTGGCCTATACGAGTTCATTCATCGATCGTCAGATCATGAGTCTCTTGGTCGAGCCGATTCGCGCTGATTTGGGCATCACCGACACGCAGTTCAGCCTGCTCGCGGGTCTCGCGTTTTCGATTTTCTACAGCGTGATGGGTTTGCCGCTAGGCTGGCTCGCCGACCGCATGAGTCGGCGCATGATCATTCTTATCGGCATGATTGCCTGGAGCATCATGACGGCGTTGTGCGGTGTTGCCACGAGCTTCTTGGCCTTGTTCTTGGCGCGAGTCGGTGTCGGTGTCGGCGAAGCTGCGTTGTCGCCGGCCGCTTATTCTTTGATATCCGATTATTTTCCGCCCGAGCGGCGTGCCCGCGCCATCAGCGCTTACGCGATGGGCCCGTATCTGGGCTCGGGCTTGGCGTTGATCATTGGCGGTCAGGTGATCGAGGCAGCAAGCCGCATGGGTCCGTTTGCCATCGAGGGCCTCGGCACTTTTGCTCCGTGGCAGGTGGTTTTCTTCGCCGTCGGCTTGCCGGGTGTGATCATCGCTCTGCTGTTCTTGTTGATTCGAGAACCTGAGCGCCGAGGGCTCGCACCAAAAAGTGCCGATATCGGTCTGGTGTCGTTCATCGGGCGGCGCCGAACGTTGTTCCTGCTGCTGTTTCTCGGCTTCTCGGTCTTCGGTATCGCGGGGATCTCTTTCCTCGTGTGGATTCCGGCGGTGGCGATTCGGGTGCACGGCTGGAGCCCGGGTGATATTGGCCTGGCTTACGGTGTCATCTTGCTGGCCCTGTCGGTGCCCGGCGTTTATGTGGGCGGCTGGATTTCCGACAAGCTCACGGCACGTGGGCAGATCGATGCGCCGTTGATTGTCGCCATCGCCATCATGCTTTCGCTCACGCCGCTTGTCGTCATTACGCCGATTCTGGACGACATGAAGTGGCTGCTCGCGAGCCTCTCGGTCGTGAGCTTCGGCTTCGGTATGTTGAACGGATTGCCAGGGACAACGCTGCAACTGGTCGTGCCGAACCAGCTGCGCGGTCAGATCATCGCGGCTTACTTTCTAATTGGCACGATGATGTCGCTCGGCATTGGCCCGACCATCGTCGCTTTTGTCAGCGATACGATGCTCGGTGGCCCGTCGCAAATCGGCGTGTCGCTCTCGATCGTGAGCGGCATCACGATTGTCGCCTCCGCGGCGATGCTCAATTATTGTCGAGCGGGCTTCCGGGAGGCGGTGACGATCGCGAGGGAATGGCGTTAAGGCTTACGTTCCCTCAGTGCTCTCGGCGATACGCGTGAGTTCGCCCCGCAGCACTTTGCCGACGCTGTTGCGCGGCAATTGCGCCACGACGCGCAAGCGCTCGGGTAACTTGAACATCGCAAGGCCTGCTGCTCGGAAGTGCTCACATATCGATTCGAGCGTGACCTCGACGCCGGGTCTGGCGACGACGACGGCGCAGATCTTCTCGCCCATGATCGGATCGGCGTAGCTCGCTACCGCGCCCTCGAGCACAGTGGGCATTTGCGAGAGCAGGTTGTCGAGCTCTTCCGGCGCGATCTTTACGCCGCCGCGCACGATGATTTGTTTGAGGCGACCGACGAAGCGATAGAAGCGTAGATCGTCACCTTCACCACAGAGTTCGAACAGATCGCCGGTACGAAACCAGTTGTCCGCGGTGAAGGACTGCGCCGTGATTTGTGGCGCGCGGTAATAACCGTCGAATACCGTGGGCCCGGTGATCTGCAGTTCACCCGGCTTGCCCGCGGCAACGATTTCTTCGCCCGTATCTGGGTTGATGATGCGAGTGCGAATGTGAACCGGTGGTGGTGATGGCCATTGGATCTCGTCTCGCCCGAACCGCGGGAACCATCTTGCGCGATGCACCGGGTCGCTGGCGTTCTCGGCGTTGCTAATCAGCGACACACCTTCGTTAGAGCCGAAGTTGTTGCAAATCTCGATACCGAAGCGATCGCGATAGCCTGCGATCATCTCCGGGTCGAGCGGTGCAGAGCCCGAGCCGATGCAACGCAGTGACGAAAGATCGACCGTCGCCAACAGTGCCTCGTTCTTCAAGAGCATGTTGAGCAGGGCCGGCGGTGCGATCGCATACTGCGGGCGCTCGATGGCGATTTGTTTGAGATAGGTCGGCAAGTCGAGCGGGTGGTGCAGCACCAGCGTTCCGCCGTTGTGCATCCAGCTCATGAAGCAGCCGCCGATCGCGGCCATGTTGATAAGCGGGAACGGATTCAGCAGCACCTCACCCGGTTGGATGCCTGCGCCACGCAGATGTGCAAAACTGATCGCGTACCAATGATTATGGGAGCGCGGCACGCCTTTCGGTGTGCCTTCGGTGCCTGACGTCCAGCAGATCGTGGCGATGTCGTCTGCATCGACTGAGGCCACGTCTATGGCGCTGCGCAGTTCCGCGGTCGACTTTGCATCGAGGATGGCGGCGACGAAAGCGATGGCGCCCGGCGGCGTCTCGGTGGTCGAAGTGGCGCTGCGCAGGCTCAATACCTGCAGCGCGATCCCTTCCTTGGCTAGATCTGCGCTCAAAGTCAGCGCAATCCCGATTTGGTCCGCACCTTTGAGCTGATCGATCGTCAGGATGGTCTTGGCATTCGTCAGGCGAACGATTTGCTCGAGCTCATGACGCCGAAATTGCATCGGCACCGGGCTCACGACGATTCCAAGTCGCATGGCAGCGACGTAGAGCGCGGGATACTCGGCGATGTTGGGCAGTTGCGTGACGAGTACGTCGTCTTTGCCAAGGCCGAGCCGTGCGAGACTCAATGAGTAGCCATCGGCGAGTGCCGCTGTGGCAGCGAAAGTCAGTCTTTGAGCAGGTGTGCCGACGAGATCGGCTCGGTTCGGCGCATCGACAATAGCGAGACGATCGGGGTTCGCCCGCGCGTTCGCATCGAACAGGTCGTGTATGCGGGTGTCACCCCACCAACCACGCGCGCGGTAGTCGCGGATTTTTTCTGCTGGAGTCGTACGCACCTCGAATCCCCCTTGGCTGGTGTGACGTCTCGCGCCAAAGTATAACTGTGGTCTAATTGTGAAAGCCACGAAAGTCCGATTCAATGGAGAGGTTCATGAATAGACGCGATTGGTTGATGGCGGCACCTGCTGCCGCCGCAGTCATCGGAGGTAGCGATGCCATGGGAGCCACGGGTATGAGCGCGACGAGCGGCGTTCACTTTGAACGCGTCAAAGCCTTGATCATGGGTTGGCGTCGCAAGGATCTGGCCGCGGTGCTCGAGCTCTGTGCCGACGACATCGTGTGGTATTCACACGTGGGCAGCCCGCCGATCGTCGGCAAGACCGCGATGCAAGGCTTTATGGAGAAGCTGTCGGATGCGATGCCCGTCGTTCGCTGGCGAATCTTCCACTACGCCGAGATTGGGGATGTGGTCTTCACCGAAGGTGTTGACGATTTCACTGCGCCCGACGGTAAGAATGTGGCTATCCCTTACGCAGGTGTGCTGCGTTTCCGCGACGGAAAGATCATTGAGTGGCGCGATTATTTCGATCGTGCGTCCTTTGATCGATTCAAGGCTGGCGAAAAACCGGCCGAGCACATGAGCGCGCTCATGGATCGGCCAGCGTTGTTCTGACGCTGGTCTAAAAAGCGTCAGTGACGGGGCGCGCTTCAGCGCCCCGTGCTGATGCTCGTGGCGTGCAGCATCTTCGCCATACGCTTCTCGAGTCCTTTCGGGTCGAGCTGCAAGGCGGCGCGAACGTCCACGGCCATGCGGTCGGTATCGAGTTCGTCGATGTTGCGCTCGGCGGCGCGCAGGCCGACGCGGGCGATGTCCTCGGGTTTTTCTTTGGCGCCTTGCACGTGCGCAGCCATCCGGGTGTCGACGGATCCGACGATCAGGGCCGCGACATGAGTTCCCTGGCTCGCGAGCTCCGCTCGTGCCGAGGTCGATAGCATTCGCGCCGCCGCTTTCGAAGGCGAATAAGCGCCCATATTCGGCACCGCGACGATGGCAGCTGCGGAGAGTACGTTGATCACTGCGCCACCGCCGTTGCGAGCGAGGCTAGGTGCGAAGGCGCGAATCAAGGCCAGTGGCCCGAAGAAATTCACTTCCATCTCTTCGCGCGCATCCGACATGTCTTTGGCGCCGATCAGCAGGTTGTTGCTGAACAGACCTGCATTGTTGATGAGCAAGTTCACATCGGGGCAGCCAGCGGCGGCTGCTGCAATCTCGGTGGGGTCGGTGACATCGAGTTCGATGGCGATGCAGCGCCCCGGAAACTCGCGCTCGAGATGCGCGCCGGCGTTGCGATCGCGGCTACCCACGTAGACTCGGGCGGCGCCTTTCTCAGCGAGCAATACCCGGACGAACGCTTCGCCGATACCACGATTGCCGCCGGTGACTAGGGCGACACAATTTTCGAGATTCATGGATTCAAGAGTTCCGGTTGTTGATATAGCCGATCGACATCGGCAGCGCGTCGCAGCAGCGCGACGCGTTGGTTGATGGTGCCTTTATCTGACACTTCGTGCGCATCGACGCTCGGCGGCTCACGCAGAATGCTGAAGCTCGTGATTCGCTCGCTCGCGCCGCGACCCGCGTTGAAGCTGCGTAGTCGCGCGGCGATATCGGCTTCGAGTGCGGCATCGATAGCAGCCTTCGGCCAGGCCAGGATGGCAAGGCGATCCCGATTCTCGCCGCAGATGAGCAGGTCCGACACGAGCGGGGAGAGCGCCTCAATCAACTGCGCACGCAGTCGCCCTGCCGATACCCAAGTGCCGCTCGAGAGCTTGAACTCTTCCGCCAGACGCCCTGCGAATTTCAAGCCTTTGCCAAGATCATTCGGGTCGTGCAACTGCGCAGCATCGCCGGTGCGATAGAAGCCCTCGTCGTCGAAGATCTTGCGATTGTCCTCGTCGCTGAGCCCGAGGTAGCCCGGGGTGATCATCGGGCCTTTAAGGCGTACTTCATATCGATCGGCATTCGGCACGAGCTTGAGCGTGAGGCCCGGCATCGGCAGGCCGATGCCAACTTCTTCGGTCGGAAAATAGATCGCCATGCACCCGGATGATGTCTCGGTGGCGCCGTAGCCGGTGGTGAAGAAGATCCGCTCGCTGACCGTATCGACGGCTAGCTGCTGGAAGCGATCGTAGAGCGCTTGTGGCAGGCCCGCGCCGCCATACAAGGCCAGACGCAAGTTGCCGAAGAAACGTCGGCGTAGCTCGTCGTCTTTTTCGATGGCATCGGCCAACATGGCGTAGCCAAAGGGAACGTTGACATAGAACTTCGGCGCGATTTCTTTGAGGTTCTGCAGCGATTCGTCGAACGCGCCCGGCATGGGGCGACCGCCATCGATGTAGAGCGTGCCGCCGCTCGTGAGCGTGCCCATTTTGGTGTAGGCACCGGAGACGTGGTTCCAAGGGAGCCAGTCGAGCATCACGTCATCCCAACCAGCCGTCGCGCCGAGCACTTGCTGGCCTTGCGCGAGGTTCGAGGCGAGCATGCGCTGAGTTTGGATGACGGCCTTCGGCAGGCTCGTGCTGCCGGAGGTGAGCATGTAGAGCGTGGGTTCGTCTGGTTCGATCGCTTCGATCGACTTGCTCACAGCTTCGGTAATGGCCGTTGCGAGCACGTCTGTCGTAGCGAAGAGGCCACCGCTGCCGACGGTGTGCGTGATCTCGCTGGGATTGTCGGTGATGATCGCGGCGTCGCCGAAATCGACGTTCTCCAAGGCCTTTTTATAGAGCGTCGTTTGCTCGGCAAACACCACTGCGGGCTTCACCAGTTGGATGACATGCTTGAGCCGACCATAGTCACCGCCCATCAGCGCGTAGTTGACGCTGACGGGGCAGGCTGGAATGCGCGCCGCCATTGCGCCATATTTGATGACCGCGTGCGCGATGGAGTTGCCCGACAAGATCAAGACCGATCGGGACTTGTCGATGTGTCGAGCCAGCAACCACGCCGCGAAAGCTTGCGAGCGAGTGTTGATCTCATCGTAGCTCGCGTGCGTCCAGGGCGAGTTTTTACCGCCGCGACGCTCGGCCAAATAGGTTTTCTGCGGATGACGAGCGGCTCGCTGCTCGAGCACCTTCGGCAGGTTGCTGAGGTAATTGGCGAGCGGCAACTCGGGCGTGACGAGGATGCAGCCATCGGGGCGGCGCTCGATACGCATCGCGGCCGAGGGGAAAAACGTTTTTTTGAACGGCGCGTTCGGGCGAGTCATTCGGTCACCTCAAAAGCGTTCGTATGACGGATCGGTCTCTCCCTTGCTACCCATGCGCATACCCGGCTGACCCGGAATGAACATGCCGCCAACCCAGCCTTCGCGCGAAGGAGTGTCTCGGTTCCAGTCGAAGATCGTGCGGCGATGAGCGATCTTCCATTCGCCTTGGCGTCGCTCGAAGCGGTCGATGAGACGGCCGCCCGTGAAGGTGTCAAAGCGCTCGCCGTTGATGTTCATGCGCGCAAGCGTGACGAGATAGGTTTCGACGTAAGCGAGATCATCCGTGACGAAGTCGAAGTGGGTATTGCCGAGCACATGCTGCATCGAATCCATCAAGCGAATGCGCGGAATGGCGCCGTCGACGTATTCGTGCGCGTTGCCGGTGTAGCGACCACCATGCTCTTCGATGGCGTCGGGGTGGTAGCAATTTTTGAGTAGCGGTCCGTCGCCGCGGTCGACGCCGCGCGCGTATTTGGACAGCACCTCACGAATGGCTTCTTTGTCGAAAAGGCGCGCCAGGCGCGGATCAAGATCGTTCATGCAGTGAGCCCCCTCACGGCGGGTATGATGACCCGCAACT
>CAIVYV010000243.1 GCA_903910215.1 uncultured Pseudomonadota bacterium | reverse complement strand
CCATCCAAAAACGCTGTTTTCAAAGGGCTTTTCCGACTATTCTGGACTTCTTTGGAAGGGGATTTGGTGGAAAGGGAGGGACTCGAACCCTCGACCCCGGCATTATGAGTGCCGTGCTCTAACCAGCTGAGCTACCTTTCCAATCCGTCGGAGCCGGGGCAGGCGCCCGACCCTCAAGGGGGCGGCAGTTTGGGCGGCGACCCGAAACCTGTCAAGTTGACGGGCCGGCTCTCAGACTCGCTGAAGCCAACCGTGCCGATCAGGCGCCCGGCCCTGCTGGATCGCCATCAGCGCATCGCGCAAGCGGGTTGTCTCGGGACCGATTGCGCCGGTACCGACTTTGATCTCCGTGCCCTCGCGAACGAGCGTACCGACGCCCGAGAGGACGGCGGCAGTGCCCGATAGCGCCGCCTCGCCATCGCGTACCCACTCCAACATCTCGGCAACGCCAAACACGCGCTCTTCGATGCGATAGCCAAGATCACGTGCCAAAGACAAAACAGAGTCTCGCGTGACGCCGTGCAGAAACGTGCTGTCGAGCGAACGCGTGAGGATATGACCGGGCTTGATCAGCAGAAAATTGGCTGCACCCGTCTCCTGCACCTCGCCACCCGGACAGAACAGCACTTGATCGACCCCGAAGGCCTTCTTCGCCGCGAGCGTCGGGCCCATCGCCGCCGCATAATTGCCGCCCGTCTTCACCACACCCAAGTGCGGTGCGCAGCGCTGGGCGTGTTCCTCGACCAGAATCTTCAGCGGCTTGGCGCCACCGGCAAAGTAATCACCGACCGGACTCGCGAGCACCACGAGGCAGGCCTCGTTCGATGGTTGCGCTGCTGCACCGATATTGGCCATCGTTCCGAACAGCAACGGACGCAAGTAAAGCGCGGCGGGCGCTGCCGGCACATCCGCACGCACTCGATCGATCAGCGTCGTCACCGCCGCAGCGAGCTGCACCGCGTCAGGCTCCGGCAAAATCAGGGCACGCGCGCTTTGTTGCATACGCGCGAGATGTCGATCCATGCGAAAGACGTGTACCGAATCGTCCGAATGCCGATAGGCTTTGAAGCCTTCGAAACACTCGCTGCCGTAGTGCAGCACATGCGCCGCCGGGTGAATCTCGAGTGGTCCCAAAGGCCGGATTTCGGTCGGCAACCAGCGTCCTTCACGATACCACGCCACTGCCATCTGACCGGCCAGCACACTACCGAAGGGCGCATTCACGGGACTCGCACTCATCACTCACTCCGCAAGAATCGTTTCCGGATATTCCAACTGCGTCTTCAGCGCTTGGATCATGGCGGCGGCATCGTAACCGTCGACAAAACGATGATCGAACGAGGAAGACAGGTTCATCATACGACGAATTGCGATCTTTCCGTCGAGGACGACCACCCGCTCCGTGGCCTTGTTGACGCCTATGATGGCGACCTCCGGCAGATTCAGGATCGGCGTTGAGACAATCCCGCCGAGCTTGCCCAAGCTCGTGATGGTGATGGTCGAGCCGGAGAGTTCCGCTCGGCTCGCCCTAGCCTCGCGCGCAGCCTCGGTCACCCGCCGAATCCCAGCCGCCAGGGCTGCTACGTCATGCTGACCCGCGTCGCGAATGACGGGCACCTTGAGTCCGTCGGGCGTTTGCGTTGCGATTCCCAGATGCACGGCCCGGAAGCGCTTGAGCACGTTACGCTCAGCATCGTAGTGCGCGTTGCATTGCGGGAACTGCTGCAACACTTTGACGAGCGCTCGCGCGATGAAAGGCAGATAGCTCCACTCGACGCGACGCTCGGCATTCAAGCGTTGGCGTAACCATTCGAGCTCAGTGACGTCGACTTCTTCAACGTAAGCGAAATGCGGCGCCTGTCGCTTGGCCTCGCTCATGCGCTGCGCAATCATGCGTCGAATACCGATGACCGGCAGCTCTTCGTATTCGGCAACCGGCTTACCCACCTGATCGTGATGCAGCAGATCGTGACGCAGGATGCGCCCTCCGGGTCCGCTGCCACGGATCTGCGTGAGATCAACACCGGCCTCGAAGGCACGACGACGCGTCGCAGGCGATGCCCGAACGCGTCCAAGGACCGTTCCACCCACGATGAACCCGCCTGCCGATTCTGCAGCGACAGGGGCAACCGACGGGGGTGGCGCACTCACAACAGCGGCCGCTTCGGTCTCGAACACGGCGAGCTCAGCGCCAACAGCGATGCTATCGCCCGGGTTGCCCGTCACCGAGACCACTCGCCCGGTCACTGGCGATGGGACTTCGACAACGGCCTTGTCCGTCGCCATCTCCACGAGCGGCGCATCTTCGGTGATGAGATCACCCGCAGTGACTCGCCACGCGATCACTTCCGCTGAGACGGTACCCTCACCGAGATCGGGCAGCCGCATGCTGTATCGAGCCATGATGATCAGCCCTCGATCTGCATCAGTTGACGCAAGCTACGCCGCACACGCTGCTTGCCAGGGAAGTACTGCCACTCAAAGGCGTGCGGATATGGCGTGTCCCAACCCGCCACGCGAGCAATGGGCGCCTCAAGACTCCAAAAGCAACGCTCTTGAATCGATGCGGATAACTCCGCACCGAAGCCGGCGAACCGAGTGGCTTCATGTGCGATCAAGCAACGACCGGTCTTCTCCACCGACAGGGCGATGGTGTCAATGTCGAGCGGCATCATGCTACGCACATCGATGACTTCCGCATCGATGCCCTCGGCCTCGGCTGCTGCAATGCAAACATGCACCATGGTCCCGTATGCGACCATCGTGACCGTACCGCCCGCGCGCGTGACCGCGGCTTTGCCGATCTCGACTCGATAATAGCCCTCGGGAACATCAGCCATCGGATGACCCGCCCACGCCTGCGCGGGCTTCTCGGGGTCGCCATCGAAAGGCCCGTTATAGAGCCGCTTGGGTTCAAAGAAAATGACCGGATCATCATCCTCGATCGCCGCGATCAACAAACCCTTTGCATCGTAGGGGTTCGACGGCATGACGGTCTTGATGCCACTGACGTGAGCAAAAACGCCCTCGGGACTTTGCGAATGGGTTTGCCCGCCACGGATCCCACCCCCGCAGGGCGTGCGGATCGTCAGCGGCGCGGTAAAGGCCGCCGCACTTCGATAACGCAGGCGCGCCAACTCGCTGACGATTTGGTCGTAGGCCGGGTAGATATAGTCTGCGAACTGAATCTCGGCCACCGGTCGCAGGCCGTTGACGCCCATGCCAATAGCGGCGCCCACGATGCCACCTTCGGCAATCGGTGTATCGAGCACGCGATGAGCGCCGAATTTCTTTTGCAGACCGTCGGTCACTCGGAAAACACCGCCGAAATAACCGACATCCTCCCCGAGTACGACTACCGAAGAGTCTCGCTCGAGCATGACATCCATCGCCGAATTGAGCGCCTGCACCATGTTCATGGCAGTCATGCTTCACTCTCCATGTGCTCGCATTGCACTCGCAAGTGATCGGGCATGTTCTTGTAGACATCCGAGAACATGAGCTTCGGATCGAGCTTCTCACCTTCAGTGAGCGTGCCGTAGGCCATTGCCTGCTTCCATGCAGCACCAACCTGCTCCTCGAGTTCGACGAGTAGCGCATCGTGCTGCGCTTCACTCCAGACGCCGAGTTGGATCAAGTGCTGCTTGAGGCGCTCTGCAGGATCACCGAGAGGCCACTCGGCGAACTCCTCGCGAGGCCGATAACGAGAGGGATCATCGCTGGTTGAGTGCGCGCCGGCGCGATACGTCACGAGCTCGATCAGAGTCGCCCCTTCACCGCTGCGAGCGCGCTCGGCAGCCCAACGGGTCGCCGCATACACGGCGAGATAGTCGTTGCCATCGACACGCAGACCCGCAATACCAACGCCGGGTCCGCGCGCTGCGAACGATCGCTGCTCACCGCCGGCATATCCTTGGAAAGTCGAGATGGCCCACTGATTGTTGACGACGTTGAGAATGACCGGCGCCTTATAAACCTTGGCGAAGGTCAGCGCGTGATGGAAGTCTGCCGCCGCCGTGCTGCCCTCGCCGATCCAGGCAGCTGCAATCCGCGACTCTCCTTTAATGGCAGCGGCCATGCCCCAACCAACAGCCTGCGGATACTGCGTGGCCAAATTGCCAGAGATGCTGAAGATGTTCTGCTCCGCAGCGTGATACATCACCGGCAACTGCCTCCCCTTGCACATGTCGCGCGTATTGGAGAGCAACTGGCACATCAGCTCCACTAGGCTCACACCGCGGGCGATGAAGAGACCCTGGTTGCGATATGAGGGAAACAACATGTCCGAATCTGCGAGTGCGGCAGCGGCCGCCACGGAGACGGCTTCCTCACCGTAGGAACGTACGTAGAAAGTGATGCGTCCCTGTCGCTGCGTGCGTTGCATTCGATCATCGAACACGCGCGTCAACAGCAGCTGGTGCAACCCAGTCTGCAAGCTCTCGGTACTGAGCTTCGGATCCCACGGACCACACGCCTTTCCGTGCTCGTCGAGCACTCGTATCAAGGACTCGGCGAGCTCGACCGTTTCTCGCACCGGCACACGCGGGTCGGGTCTCGGCACCGCACCTGCGGCCGCCAAGTTAACGTAACTAAAATCCGGCGCCTCGCCGGGGCGTGCCGGTACCGCCGGGACATGCAGCTTGGGTTGGATCATGCCAAGAGCCTACGGCAGCTCCCGGCGGATGGGATGGCTGGGTAGCGCACCAGAGCGCCCCTTCAAAAATAAGTTATTCTCTATACCCTAATTTGGAGAATAACCTAGCCATGAAGCTCGATCCTCAGGATATCTCGATCCTCAAAGAACTCCAGCAAGATGCCAATCTGTCGAGCACCGAGCTCGCCGAACGGGTGGGACTATCGCAATCGCCCTGCTGGCGTCGCATCAATCAACTGGAAGAAGCTGGCGTCATTCAGCGGCGCGTCGCCCTGCTCGCACGCAAAAAACTCGGCATAGACGTGCTGGTGTTCGTGAACGTCAAGCTCGCGAGCCATGGCTGGCAATCACTACCCAAGTTCAAGCAGAAAGTCGTGAGCTTTCCCGAGGTGCTGCAATGCTTTCTCGTGATGGGTGATATCGACTTCATCCTGCTGGTGGCGACCCGCACCATCGAAGACTACAACCGCTTCGTGCAGAACAAACTCGCGCAGATTCCGGGCGTGCAATCGATCGACTCGCGCATCGTGATCGAGGAAACCAAGAATACGACGGAGCTTCCACTAGGCTTGGTTTAAGCCCAAGCAGACCTCGCAAGCAACGCGCCTCGTCAATTGAAGAGGATGATCAGTCCGAGCACGAGGAAAACGATCGCAACGACGCTGTGTACCAGGCGCATCGGCAACTTCTTGGCGGCCACCTCACCGAGCAACACCGCCGGCACGTTGGCCACCATCATACCGACCGTGGTACCTGCCACGACCGCGATGACATCAGCATATTTTGCCGCCAGGAAGACCGTGGCCACCTGCGTCTTGTCACCGATCTCGACGATGAAGAACGCGATCAGCGTAGTAAGAAACACACCAAAGCGCGCAGGCTTATCTTCTTCTTCATCGAGCTTATCGGGGATCAACATCCAGCCAGCCATGGCGATG
>CAIVYV010000242.1 GCA_903910215.1 uncultured Pseudomonadota bacterium | reverse complement strand
CGAGCCCTGCGAACGGTCTCTGCACGACTTCTTCTTCCTCGGACTCGGGCGAACCGGTTGTGCAATCCGATTCGTCCTCGTGTCGCGGTACCAGCGGCACTGCGAGCAACAGTTCTTCCTCGACGAGATCGCGCAGGGCGATGTGCCCTTCGGGAGCCAGTATCGGCTCGAGCCCCATCTCTTCGCGATCCACCTTCGCCAGATCGGTCACCAACCACACGCGCGATTGTTGATCGACGTCGAGCCACATCGGCTGCAGACATCGTTGGCAGCGCAGCGGCAGACGCGCGCGCACTTCGATGTCGGCTACCGGTTGTTTGCGCTCTCGCGCAAATCCGATACGTGCGTGAACCGTTCCGTCGGTCATCGCCAAATCCGGCGCAAGGCGCGGCAAACTGGCGAGCGACAAGTCGTTCTCACGACGCTCCCCTGCGTCGGCCAGACGCTCCACATCAACAGGTCGGGACCAGTCGGCCGGCATGGGGCGCGTATAATAGGGATCACCCCCCTTCGAGTCAAAACCAGTGTCGGGTAAGCCTTTGTTTCTGTTGCGCCGCCCGCTGTGGCTGGCCTCGAGTTCACGCTACCGCCGGGAGCTCCTCGCCCGCCTAGGGTTGCCATTCGAGCACCGATCCCCCGACATCGACGAATCGTGCCTGCCGGGCGAAGCCCCAGACGCCCTCGCCCGTCGCCTCGCGCGCGCCAAGGCCGAGGCCATCGCGAGGGTCACTCCCGAGGCTTGGGTGATCGGTTCGGACCAGGTTTGCGCCCTAGGCGATGAGTGCCTCGGCAAGCCTGGCACCCCCGAGGGGCAGCGCACCATGCTGACCCGGCTGGCGGGCCACACGGTATCGTTCTACACGGCCGTCAGCATCGTGGGCCCTGGGGGGGCGCGCTACGAGCATCTCGATGAGACACGCTGCGTCTTTCGTGCGTTGTCGGCTGACGAGATCGAGGCCTACGTCGCGGCAGAACCAGCCACCGATTGTGCGGGCGGCTTCAAGAGCGAATCGCTCGGCATGACCCTACTCGAGCGACTCGAGACGATCGATCCGACCGCCCTTATCGGCCTGCCGATGATCTGGGTCGCCGGGACCTTGCGCGCCCTGGACGCTTGAGCCCCGAGAGCGCGTCGATCACCCGCGCAAGTTCCGGCGGCAGCGGCGCATTCACGCTGAATTCGGTACCGCGATCCGGCCAAAGAAATGAAATACTCGAAGCATGCAGAAACATGCGCTCGAGCCCATGCTCGCGCATTTCCTCGTTGAATTCCCGATCACCGTACTTCGGATCGCCCGCCACGGGATGACCTGCATAGGCCGCGTGCACGCGAATCTGATGCGTACGCCCCGTGAGGATCGACACTTCCAGCAACGAGGCCAGCTTGCCGAAACCCTGCACGGGCCGAAAATCACTGGTGGCGGCCTTGCCGCCCGCGGCCACCTTCACGGTGCGCTCGCCGCCCACGCGCAGATCCGTGCGCAGCGGCGCCTCGATGCGTTTCTTGCCAAGCTGCCAACTGCCTTTGACGAGCGCGAGGTAGCGCTTCTCGAAGCCTTCGCCCTCGCGTAAGCCTGCATGCAGCATGCGCAGCACCGAAGGCTTGCGGGCGATGATTAGCACGCCGCTCGTATCGCGATCGAGTCGATGCACGAGTTCGAGTTTTTCCGCCTCGTCGGGACGCGCGGCGCGCAAGGCTTCGATCACGCCAAAGCTCACGCCACTGCCACCGTGAACGGCAATGCCAGCGGGTTTGTTGACCACGATCACCCGTTCGTCCTCGTGGATGACCGAGGCCGTCACGGCCGCCTGCAGACTCGAGGGGACCTTGCGCGTGAGGGCACGAGCCGTGCCGCTAGCCGCGCCGGTGCCACTGCCGGAGTCAGCAGCCGTCTCCGGCGCCGCCTCCCGAACCGGCGGCAACCGGACGTCATCGCCGAGCGCGAGCCGCGTATCGATCCCGGCGCGCTTACCGTTGACCCGAACTTCGCCCTTGCGGACCAGCCGGAACAGCCGGGTACGCGGTACCTCGGGGTACTGGCGTGCAAGGAACTTGTCGAGGCGGGTGCCGGCATCCTCGCCGTCCACCGTGAGGTGACGTACCGAGAGTTTCCCGGAGTGTTTCGTAAGATCTTGTTTTTCCATGGGCTTCGACATAGTATCAGGGCTGTCTTGAGAACGCCGCCCAAGGGTGGTGACACCTCGCAGACATCAGCGCGATGCCCGCCGGTCGGTGGGTGACGCATGTTAGTTGGTCCTCGGCAACGAGGCCATCGAATCCGGCCGATAGTCGCCGTGGCCATCCGGTCACGCCGTCGGTTGACAGATACGAGCCTAGGTTTCGGTTCGCGGTGCGCAGAAGACTGTGATTTACATCCTCCTCTCCCTGCTCGCGCCTCTCACTACCTCTCGGGTTCTGCCCGCTCGCCCGTGTGTTCGCACCGGTACGCGAGTGGTGTCCACGTGGACAACCGTCGGAGCACTGTCGGCCCCATCCAGGAGATTTGGGGCCCATGAAAAGAATGTTGGTAAACGCGACCCAGCAGGAAGAACTGCGCGTCGCACTGGTTGACGGTCAGAAACTCTACGACCTCTCGGTCGAACTTCCGTCCCGCGAACAGAAAAAAGCGAACGTCTACAAAGGCCGTATCGCCCGCATCGAGCCCTCGCTCGAAGCCTGCTTCATCGATTACGGCGCCGAGCGCCACGGCTTCCTGCCGCTGAAAGAAATCTCGCGAGAGTATTTTCTCAAGAACCCTTCGAGCGGCCGCATCAACATGCGCGAAGTCCTGCAAGAAGGTCAGGACATCGTGGTGCAGGTCGAGAAAGAAGAGCGTGGCAACAAGGGTGCAGCGCTCACTACCTACATCTCGCTCGCCGGTCGATTCCTCGTCCTGATGCCGAACAATCCGCGTGCGGGTGGCGTCAGCCGTCGTATCGAGGGTGAAGAGCGCGACCAGATGAAGAGCATCATGGATGCGCTCGTCATTCCGTCGGGTATGGGCGCCATCGTGCGTACCGCCGGTGTCGGTCGAGCCACCGAAGAGCTCCAATGGGATCTCGATAACCTCAAGATCCAATGGGACGAGATCGTCAAGGCGGTGCTCGAGCGCCCCTCCCCGTTCCTCGTCTATCGCGAGAGTGATCCCGTCACGCGCGCCCTTCGCGACTATTTCTCCGACGACATCGGTGAAGTGCTCGTCGATGAGCCGGGTGCGCATGCGATCGCGGCCGAGTACATGCAGCGCTTCATGCCGGCTGAGGGCGGCCGTCGCCTGAAGATGTATGCCGACGATATCCCGCTGTTCACTCGCTATCAGATCGAAAGCCAGATCGAATCGGCTTACGCCCACAAGGTGCAACTGCCTTCGGGTGGCTCGATCGTCATCGACTACACCGAAGCGCTGGT
>CAIVYV010000241.1 GCA_903910215.1 uncultured Pseudomonadota bacterium | reverse complement strand
GCGCGCGCGATGGCGAACTGACCAATCGATCCGCGCTTACCCAAATGACCGGTGTTACTGGTCTCTCCGTCCAAGTGGGCGGCGGTGTTCGCCAACGCGCCATCGTCGATGAACTGCTCGCACTCGGAGTCGCGCGCGTGGTGGTGGGAAGTGCAGCAGTCGAGCAACCCGATGAAGTGGCCGCGTGGTTACGCGACTATGGTCCCGAGCGGGTGTGCCTCGCCTTCGATGTACGCCTCGACAACACGGGTCTGCCGCGGTTGCAGACTCGCGGTTGGCGCGAAGCGACGACCGTCAGTCTTTTTCAGGCGGTCGAGCGCTTCGCAGAACACGGACTGCGACATGTCTTGTGTACCGATATCGACCGCGACGGTGCTCTGGCGGGGCCCAATGTCGAGCTCTACCGACAATGCGCCGCACGTTTTCCGACGATCGCTTGGCAGGCCTCGGGTGGCGTGCGCGACAGCGGCGATCTGCAGGCGCTCGATGCCGCCGGATCCGCCGCAGCCATCAGTGGCAAAGCGCTGCTAGAGGGCCGCATCGATGCGCAGCAAATGCGCCAATGGTTGAAGGGCTGAGCATGTTGGCCAAACGCATCATTCCCTGTCTCGACGTGCGCGACGGTCAAGTCGTCAAGGGAGTGCGATTTCGTGACCATCGCATCGTCGGCGATATTCTCGAGCTCGCCACGCGTTATCGCGACGCGGGTGCCGACGAGCTCGTCTTCTACGACATCACGGCGAGCCCGGAAGGCCGTTCGGTCGATCGTAGCTGGGTGGAACGCATCGCTCGCGTGCTGGATATCCCATTTTGCGTCGCTGGTGGTATTCGAAGCGTTGGCGACGCCGAAGCGATCCTCAACGCCGGCGCAGAGAAAGTCTCGATCAACTCGCCGGCATTAGAGAACCCCTCACTCATCGACGCTTTGGCGCGCCGGTTCGGTTCCCAATGCGTTGTGGTCGGAATCGACAGCGAGACCACCACTGCGGGCTACCGCGTTCATCGCTATACCGGTGATCCGAATCGCGCCGGTGACGCCGGGCGAGACACACTCAGTTGGCTGCGCGAGGCACAGGATCGCGGTGCGGGCGAAATCGTGCTCAATTGCATGGCGAGCGACGGCGTGCGTCGCGGTTATGACCTTACCCAACTCAGTGCGATACGCGCTGCGTGTCGCGTGCCGCTGGTCGCTTCGGGCGGGGCTGGTAGCGTCCAGCATTTCGTCGATGTGTTTCGCCAAGCCCGAGTCGATGCCGCACTCGCCGCCAGCGTGTTTCACAGTGGCGAGATCGCCATTCCCGATTTGAAAAAAGCCCTGCAGCGTGCAGAGATTGAGGTACGTTTATGATCCTGCAAGAGAGCAACCTCGACTCACTGAAGTTTGATGCCGCTGGGCTCATCACGACCGTCGTTCAGCACGCGCACAGCGGTGAGGTGTTGATGGTCGCGTGGATGAATCGCGATGCGCTCGCGCTCACTTTGCAGCGACACCGGCTCGTGTTCTGGAGTCGTAGCCGTCAGAAACTGTGGGAGAAAGGAGAAACTTCGGGCCATGTTTTGCAGCTTGTCTCGCTCGCTGCTGATTGCGATCACGACACCCTGCTCGCTCGTGCCCTGCCCGCTGGCCCGGTGTGTCATACCGGCAGCGCCACGTGCTTCGGTGAGGCAGACTCCGGGGTTGGCTTCCTAGCGCGCTTGCAACACATCATCGCGGAGCGCGCGAGCGAATCACCCGAATCGAGTTACACTGCCAGGCTGCTGGCGGCTGGCACGCAGCGCATGGCGCAAAAGGTGGGTGAGGAAGGCGTGGAACTCGCGCTAGCGGCCACCACGGACGACCGAAACAAGATCATCGACGAGGCAGCGGATCTGCTCTATCACACCCT
>CAIVYV010000240.1 GCA_903910215.1 uncultured Pseudomonadota bacterium | reverse complement strand
GTGGAACGCCGGCGTGACCGGGAACAACTTCTTGACGCCGAGGATGATGGGATTGCGCGCAGGATCGAGCGGCTTTTCCGGCAGAAACAGGATCTTGAAACCGGTGAGGATCAGGAATACACCGAAGATCACCACAATCCACTCGTACTGCATCAGGATCGAGCCAAGCGAGATGAACAAGGCTCGGAACAGAATCGCGCCCATGATTCCGTAAAACAGTACCTTTTGCTGATACTGCACCGGCACGGCGAAATAGGAGAACACCGCGACGAAGACGAAGACGTTATCAATCGCCAGTGCGTACTCGACCACATAACCGGCCAGGAACTCGAAAGAGGTATCCCGCGCGAGCTGCGCATGATCCATGCCGGCAAGCTCAGGCCGGGTCGGCAAGTCGTACAGCAGGAATTGATAGAGGCCGTAGTTAAAGGCCAGCGCCAACGCGATGAAGATGACGCTGCGAATCGACGCTGATTTCAGACTCGGGACAGTGCCCGGCTTGCTGAACACCCCAAGATCGAAGGCCAAAATCGCGAGCAACGCGATGATGAACCCGGCATACGCCCACCAGTAATCGGCAAAGGGAATCAGCAGCAAGTCTTCCATGACCAGCCTATCGAGCAAACCAAAGGATGCAATATCTTACTGGTTGGATTACGGCCTTACTAGAACCACGCGAGGGCCATCCGGCCCGGGCTGCGCGAGATAAGGCACGGTCGCCTCGATCGGTTCAACTTCCTGGGTGCCAAGGTCGATTCTGGCGTCGGCCTGACAAGACAGGGCGTCGGTTGTCGAATCCTTGAAGCGGGCGGTCACAGAACTCAAGGTCACTTCGGCATTGTCTTCATAAAACGCGCGACACGCATTTCGGCAGGCTTCCCCGGGCTTGCCGCTCAAGACGCTACATGCCGACTTCACCGACGGGGACTCTGGCCAGCGCCCGCCGAGACATTGGGACGAGAACTCTGCTACCGCGCGCTCTTTCAAAATGTCAGCGACTCGGGCGGTGACCGACGGATCGTCGCAACTCAACCGTTGCTCAGAACAGCCAATCAACAGATACGACGCGAGCAGCACTACCACGATCTTCATGCGATACACCATAAACCGACGCACCACCCGGTGGACCACTGAATCGCCAGATCCACGAGCGCACCGAGCAGCATCACAGGTACTCCAAGATAGAGGAACAAGTACCATAGACCCCAAGCGGTGATCCGCGGCTTGCCGACGTCGATCCCCTTTACCGGCTTGGACATGGCATTACCTTACAACATCAACGTCGTCATCGACGAGCCCGACCAAGCGCGATGGAGCGAGTTCCATCACGCGGGCCACGGCGCCTGGGAACAGACCTGGGCGTATGGCGAAGCGATGCGCTCGCTCGGTTCTGTCGTTCGCCGGGTACGCGTGACGAATGAGGACGACGAAACCTTGGCGATCGCGCAGATCCTAGAACGCAGCCTGCTCGGTTATCTCGGATTCGCGTCCTGCTCGCGCGGCCCGATCTGGAGCCCGCGCGCGCAACTTGATGCGGCGCTGCGACATGAGTGCCTCGTAGCCATTCGCAAAGCCTTGCGTAATCGCCTGCTGCACGTCACTGCCTTCACACCGGAGTTCGACGATCGCTCGACGGGTTTGGGCGAAGAATATGCGGGTTTTCGCCAAGTCATGACCGGTCTCTCCACCGTGGTGTTGGACCTCACTCGCCCACCCGCAGAAATCCGTACCGCGATGGAGACTCGTTGGCGCAATCGCTTAAGCCACGCTGAGAGACACTGGCATGGCGATCTCAACGTGGGCAGCAGCCACTCGGGCTTGCGTACGTTACTCCGACTGGAGGAACAGCAGCGTAGCGCCCGCAAATTCGCCGGTCTGCCGGTCGCACTAGTGGAACGGTTTGTCGAAGCTGCAGGCACGACTCGGCCCTCGTTCATGATCGCCAGAGCCAATCAAAAAAATGACCTGCAGGCGGCAATGCTCTTCGTGCTGCATGCCGATCGCGCCACGTATCACATCGGGTGGGCTAACGAAGCCGCGAGAAAGGCCAATTTGCACAACTTGCTGCTGTGGCGCTCGTTGCCAGCACTGCGCGAACGTGGAGTCATCGAGCTCGACCTCGGTGTCATCAACACGCGAAGCCTGCCCGGCATCTCACGATTCAAACTCGGTGCAGGTGGCAGAGCGATCACGCTTCCGGGTACTTATATTTGAGGCGTTATGGACTGAGGCGTCATCGTCGCCGCTTCGATCCAGTGCAGCTTGTCCTCAAGGATCCACCACGGAAAGTACGCTCTTGAATGCTCCGCAGGAAACAGCTGTCCGGTTCCATGGTCTCGCCACTCGCCGCTCAATCCCAAGCGCTGCAAATCGTCTGCGCTCATCCGTCGCTGCAAACTGAGCGGCACGAGCGATTTGAATTCATGCAGCGACACATCACTGGTGTAGCAATCATGAAAACTCGCCCAGTGATGCCGCTGCAGCATGCCGGGCAGTTCCGCCAACACAGCCTCATGATCCTCGCGCTCGACCGCAAGTTGACCCAACACGTTGCAAAATAGAACGGCCGCGTCCGGCCAGTCCGCCAAGCGCCGAGGAAGCTCGGTCACCAAATCGCCTCGTAGCCACCGAAGTTCGGTTTGGCCGGTGGAGTGATTCAGCGCAAAAAACCAACGCGCCAGCGGATCCAAATCGAGGGCCACGATTTGGTGAAACCGTGACAACCATGCGCCTGGCAAGGTCCAGCCTGCGCTAGGTCCAACCAAAATGAGTCGAGCACAGGGCGGCGACCATTCAGTCAGCCAAGACTCGATCGCTAGCCTGAATGGCCGATAGCGCTGCGCAGCGCGCCATGCCCGCCAATGCCAGGCCAACCCGCCGCTCGGTCGCCACAGTCGAAAATCGGGCTTCGTAACCACCGTGCTAGTATCACCTGCCGTGAGTACTTCGGCACAACGCTACGCACGAGCGGCATTACTCGGCTGCCTCATGGGCTTGCCGGCCTGCTCCATCATCTCGACGTCGACGAAACCGATCGAAAGCGTCGAGGCGCCGGCCGCTCCGACGTCGCCTACGTCGGGTCTCGATTTGGCGGAGTCGTCACCCCAAGACACTGCCCCCACGGATTCCGCACCCGCAGATGCCGCCCCCAAAGGCAACGTCGAATCGGCCGCCGTGCCGTCAGTACCGGCATTCAAACCCGTGGCGCGAGTGCAGCGAATTGCGCCGTTTCGACACGTCTCCGAATTCATGACTGCCGCCGATTGGCAGAGTCTCAAAGCGGACACGGTTGGTCTGAAGATCTGCGCTCCTGCAGAAGCGACCGAAAAGACCGTAGAAGTAGCCGATCCCTCCCCGCTCTCGATGCTCAACGAGGCGGCCATCGCGTGGGGGAAAGCGAGTCGCTGGGAAGTCGTCAACGCCGAGGGCGCGACCTTTCCGATTTGTACTTTCGTGATCGCGCGCTTCGGGCGCTGAGACTCGTCAAAGAATTTCGAACTCGCGCGGCATCCGGTAGGTCTGCCGATACTGTGCAATGGCTTTTTCAGCGTTCGCCAATTCTGCCGCCGTCAACGCGCGACGCATCAAATTGATGTTGACGGCCAAGTTTTCGCGAAAGTCGGTCTCCCACTTCGCTGCCGTCAGTCGCGCGATCGACAACCAGACATAAGACTTGTAGGCGCTCGGCTCTACGCCCTTGCCATACGCATAACGAATGCCGATCTCGGCGCGCCCGCGGGAAAAACCTCGCAGTGCTGCCGTCAGATACCAACGACTCGCCTTGACCTGATCCTCTTTGATGCAGAGGCCGCGCGAATAGGTTTCTGCGATGCCAAATGCCGACGAAGAGTCGCCGTCGGGCTCATCGTCGAGCCAAGCTTCACGCGCCTCGCAGAACTCACCTTTCTGAAAATGATTGAAGCCATCCAGAAACTGCGCGTGCGCGGCCTGCGGTAACGACACCGCCAGCAACAGCACGAACCCTGCGGACTTGATGATCGTGCGCGACATCATTCCTTGCGGGTCGGGATCTGGCTCGGATCGCGATACAGAACAGTGATGCTGATGCGACGATTCTTGGGGTCGTACGGATCGGCTGCATTCACCGGCTGCGAGTCGGCTACGCCCTCGATACGAGCGAAGCGCGAATCGTCCACACCCATAGTGTTCAAGAGTTGGCGGGTCGCATCGGCGCGATTGGCCGAAAGACTCCAATTGTTGTTACCTGAGCCTTTGAACTGATGACTATCGGTATGTCCGCGAACAGCCACCTCGTTAGCAATTCCTTTTAAGCTCTCGCCCACCTTCTGCATCAGTGCGCGCGCCTGAGGATCCATGGCGTTGGTGCCCGAAGTGAACATCGAGAAACCCGCATCATCGAGAATCTCGATTCGCAGACCCTCTTTTTCCTTGACGAAGCTGACGACCGTCATGAGGTCTGCCGTCTTTTCATCGCTCTGGATTTGCTGCTCGAGCTTCTTCTGCAACGCTTCGAACTGCTTCTCGTCCTGCTCAGCAGCGATTTTTTTGCGCTCTTCCTCACTCAACCCTTCGGGCATCGCTTCGTCCGGATGCGTGCTTTCTTCTTCCTCTCGACCGGGTGCCTGCAACTGCATCAAGCCCGATTGGGTCATTTGCTGCGGCAGAGCCTTGGGATCGATTACCGACATACCACCAAAGAAACCCGTCGAGCCGCCGGACTTATCCGCCATCGTCACGACCGACGTCGGCTTGAAGTAGTCAGCGATGCTCTTACGCTGATCGGCATCGGTCGCACCCAGAATCCACATCAACAAGAAAAAGGCCATCATGGCGGTCATCATGTCAGCGAGCGCAATTTTCCAAGCACCACCGTGGCCACCGGCATGACCATCGGCCATGACTTTCTTGATGATGATGGGCGGCAGTTGTGCTGCCGCCTCGGCCGCGGTTTGTTCCGCGGCCGGTGCAGACTCGGCAGCCGCTGCTTGTTGAGCGGCCTCGTCAGCTGGCGGCGCCTCAGCAGCCGCCGGCGCGTTACTTGCCTCGGAGGCCATCGAATACCTCCGCAAATGTCGGTTGCGAGTGGTGGCTGATGGCCGCTCGCGCACTTTCGATGATCAACGGCACAGGATAGCCCTGCAGGTGACCGATCAGAGCGTGCTTGGCGACGTGATAAATCTCGCCATCTTCGTCAATGATTTGTTTCAGACGAGTCGCCATCGGCTCAACGATGCCATAAGCCAAGAACACGCCCAGGAAGGTTCCGACGAGCGCTGCGCCGACGAGCGCGCCGAGTACCGGCGGCGGTTGATCGATCGCGGCCATCGTCTTCACGACGCCGAGCACGCAAGCCACGATACCGAGCGCGGGCAACGCGCCCGAGAGCGCAGCCAACGCTTCGGCCGGCTTCATCTCGTTGTGATGGTGGGTCTTGATCGCCAGGATGAGCACGTCCTCAACCGCTTCGGGCTTCGGCGGTTGGTTCGACGTGACGAGCAAGCGGATCGTATCCGCGATCATGTTGATCAGAGAATGGTCTTTCAGCAGCTTCGGGTACTCACCGAAAATCGAGCTCGCTTCAGGGTTCTCGATATGGGATTCGAGCGCCACGGCGCCCTCGGCCTTGAACACCTTGAAGAGCTTCACGACCAGAAAGATCGTGTCCATGTATTCCTGCTTGTGATACTTCGGACCGCCGAACACCTTGCCGATACCGGCACCAACGCCCTTGAGCACGTCGAGGCTGTTCGAGATCACCATCGCACCGACACCGGCGCCACCAATGATCATCATCTCGAACGGCAGCGCTTTCAGGATGGGTGCCATCTTGCCACCCGCTAAGACATAGCCACCGAACACGCACGCAAACAGAACCACGAGACCGATGATCGCGAACACGGGGAATCTCCAAAACGGAACAATTCGATGTTAGCAAACGCCAGCACCGCCGATTCTTAAGTCGTCGCCATAATCCATATCTAAAGAGTGGGAAGTACTGCAGGGACCCTTTTATTTCTATATTATTGGAAGTATGGAACTGAGTCAGGCGGCTGAATCCTTCAACGCGCTCTCCCAGCCCAGTCGGCTGGCCATCGTCAGCCTGCTCGGACAGGTCGGGAGCGCTGGGGCGCGCCCCTCGGACATGGCCGCCACCCTGCGGCTACCTGCGAACACCCTGTCTTTTCACCTTCGTCAATTGCGCCACGCCGGATTGGTCACGGAAGAGCGCAGCGGCCGCGATCGCATCTACCGGGCGAACCTTGGCGCGTTGCAGCAACTCATCCTTTATTTGGGTGAAGCATCCAGACGGTCATCGACATGACACCGCTTGCGCGCGCCATCGACGAACGCCTGATCGGCGAATTCAGCGTCGCGCCTGCCGAGGCCAACGATGCGCAGTGGCTGTCTGCGGTTGCCCGTTTGCTGCGCGAAGACCTCGCAGCACGTGCCCTGCGCACCCAGCTGCAGGACCGTGCCAACAAAGCGCGTCGCGTTCATTACCTATCGATGGAATTTTTGATCGGGCGTTCGCTCACCAACGCCACCGAGGCATTAGAACTAGACGCAGCGCTTCGTGAGGCGCTCGCCGCACGCGGTCGTCATCTCGAGCAATTGCAGGAAGCTGAGTCCGATGCCGGACTTGGTAACGGCGGCCTCGGCCGACTCGCCGCCTGCTTCCTGGACTCGATGGCGACCGTGGACATACCCGCCTTCGGATACGGCATCCGTTATCAGTTCGGCATGTTCCATCAACGTATCGAATACGGTGCGCAATGCGAAGCACCGGACGAGTGGTTGAAGGATGGCTCGCCTTGGGAGCTCGCACGAACGGATCGAGACGTCGAGGTGGGCTTCGGTGGACGAATCGACCACGACGAGCATGACACAGCGATCTGGTCACCAGAGCGCCGTGTCATCGCTCGCGCTCACGATGTGTTCGTCCCTGGTCACGCCACTCGTCGAGTGTGCACACTGCGTCTTTGGGAGGCGCGAGCCACCCCCACTCTCGACATGCCTCTCTTCAACGCGGGCGACTTTCAATCGGCCACCGCGATCAAAGGGCGAGACGAAGTGATCTCCTGGGTGCTCTACCCCAACGACAGCACCGAAGCGGGCCGTGAGCTGCGACTGCGGCAAGAGTATTTCTTCGTCTGTGCATCGATCGCCGACATCCTCCAGCGACATCTCGAAGAGCACTCGAGTTTCGCGAATCTCGCGGATCACGTGGCGATTCACTTGAATGACACTCACCCCGCACTCGCGATAGCGGAGCTGATGCGAGCCCTCGTCGATCTGCACTCGATGGACTGGACGTTCGCCTGGCATCTCACACGCCGGATTTTTTCGTATACGAATCACACCTTGATGCCCGAGGCGCTCGAGACCTGGGATATCGAACTGTTCCAGCGCGCCCTACCCCGCCACGTCGACATCATCGAACGACTAAACGCAGAGCTGCTGAGGGAAATAGCTGAGCGATACCCGAACGATCCGGAACGGCTCTCCAGAATGAGTATCGTTGAAGTCCAAGGTGATGAACCACGCGAGCGCCGAATCCGCATGGCGCATCTGGCGGTAACCGGCAGTCACACCATCAACGGGGTCTCCGCGCTGCACTCGGCGCTCATGGTCGATCATGTCTTCAAAGATTTTGCAGATCTTTGGCCTACTCGATTCAAAAATGTCACCAATGGAGTCACACTACGGCGCTGGATCTCACAAGCCAATCCGAGGCTCGCTCGACTTCTAGATCTGAAAATCGGCCGGCAATGGCGCTTCGAGTCAGAGCGACTCGCACTGCTGAAGAACCATTCGCACGATGAGAGCTTCATCGACGAATTTCGCGCCATAAAATTGGAAAACAAGCGTCGCCTGTGCGAGCTCATCCATCGCACGACGGGCATAGACACAGATGCAAACAGTCTGTTCGATGTGCAAATCAAGCGCATCCACGAATACAAACGGCAGCTACTGAATGTGCTGCATGTCGTATCGCGCTATCACGCCATACTCGCCAATCCGACGGCAGACTGGGTTCCGCGTACCGTCATCTTTGCAGGCAAAGCGGCTTCGTCCTACACGACTGCAAAGCAGATCATTCGTTTGATCAATGACGTCGCTGCCGTGGTCAATCAAGATTCAACGCTAGCGGGGCGACTGAAGGTCGTCTTTCTTCCAAACTACAGTGTGTCGCTGGCCGAGATCATCATCCCGGGCGCTGACCTGTCAGAACAAATATCAACCGCCGGCACTGAAGCATCCGGAACTGGCAACATGAAGTTCGCGCTCAACGGTGCGCTGACGATCGGCACACTGGATGGCGCGACCATCGAGATGCGCGAACGAGTCGGGGCAGACAACATGTTCACCTTCGGCTTGCGTAGCGACGAGATTGCTAGCCTGAAATTGAACGGCTATCGCCCGGAGGATATTGTCAGCGCCGACCCCGACTTGGCGGCGGTACTCGATTCGATCGCCAACGGTCGATTCTCTCCCGGCGAACCAGAACGTTATCGCGAGCTCATCGACGGGTTACTCCAGGGTGGCGATCGATACTGTCTAATCGCCGATTTCGCGAGCTACCGCCAGGCGCAGCAAAAAGCAGATGAGCTTTTCCGGCAGTCGTCACGCTGGACCGCTGCTGCAATCGAAAACGTCGCCGGCATGGGGCACTTCGCATCTGATCGTGCCATCTTGGAGTACGCCGAGAAAATCTGGCGTATCTCGCCGCAACGATAAGTAAGCTAGCCTGATGCGCCGCGATATCGTTCCCTCCATTGCCGATCGCGGCCCCCATCGAACCCAAGACGGTCGCACGATCGTTCGAGTCTTTCAGCCAGATGCGCAAACGCTCGAGCTGCTCGATTCGAGCGGCAAAAAATCACTCGGAGTTTTCTCGCCGCTGCATCCCGATGGATCCTTTCAGATTTCGGTCGACGGAGAACTCACAGACTATCGACTGCGAGCCACTTGGAGTGATAGCAGCACCTGGTTATTCGACGATCCTTATCGGCATGCACCGAACATATCCGAGACAGACCTATGGCTTTTCGCTGAAGGTACGCTGCTACGTCCGCACGAGATGCTCGGCGCACAACGGATTCATAACCAGGGAGTTGATGGCACTCGATTTGCCGTGTGGGCACCGAATGCGAGCAGCGTGAGTGTCGTTGGTGACTTCAACTTCTGGGACGAACGACGCCACCCCATGCGACCTCGCGGCAAAAGCGGCGTCTGGGAGTTGTTCATCCCGGGAGTTATCGACGGCGCTCTCTACAAGTTTTCTTTGAAAGACCGCCGCGGTCGTCGAGTCGGCCAGAAGAGCGACCCGTTCGCACGTCGCGTCGAACTTCGCCCCTCTAACGCCAGCATCGTCAGCTCTGCGCTCAAACCCATCGAGTGCGACACCACGGCGCTGCAGCGCAACCGATTCGATGCACCGATCAGCATTTACGAAGTTCATGCCGGCTCCTGGCGATACTCGCGTAAACCCGGGCGCCGCTTTGCCGATTGGGACGAGCTCAGCGAGACACTAATTCCCTACGTAGTAGAGCTCGGCTTCAGCCACATCGAGTTGCTACCCATCACGGAATATCCACTCGATGAATCGTGGGGGTATCAGCCTACGGGTCTCTACGCCGCCACCTCTCGACATGGCGACGCCGAAGACTTCCGCCGCTTCGTCGCTGCATGCCACACGGCAGGCATTGGCGTGATCGTCGATTGGGTGCCGGCCCATTTTCCGTCCGACGCGCACGGACTGGCGCGATTTGATGGCAGCGCCCTCTTCGAATACGCCGATCCGCGTGAGGGCAAGCACCCAGACTGGAACACACTGATTTACGATTTCAGAAAACCACAGGTGCGCAATTTTCTGCTTGGAAGCGCTCTGTACTGGCTCGAGTCCTTCGATGTCGACGGCCTGCGCGTCGATGCCGTGGCGTCTATGCTCTATCGAGACTACAGTCGTCGCCAGGGTGAGTGGCTGCCGAACGAGCATGGCGGCAAAGAAAACCTCGAGGCCATCCAGTTCTTGCGGCAATTGAACGAGCTCGTGGGAAAACATCGTCCTGGAGCGATCGTCATCGCTGAAGAGTCGACTGCCTTTCCGCAGGTGTCGCACCCAACGTATCTCGGCGGCCTCGGATTCCACTACAAGTGGAATATGGGATGGATGAACGACACCTTGCGGTACATCGGTCGCGAACCGATTCACCGTCGACACCACCATAACGAGCTGACCTTCAATATCTCGTATGCATACAGCGAGAACTTCATCCTGCCCATCTCGCATGATGAGGTCGTGCACGGCAAAGGCTCACTTCTCGGCCGAACTCCAGGAACTCGTCAGCAGAAGTTTTCCAATCTACGAGCGTATCTGGGCTTCATGTTCGCGCATCCAGGCAAAAAGCTGCTCTTTATGGGGAGTGAGTTTGCCCAAGAGCGAGAGTGGAACCACGGCACAGAACTCGATTGGGATCTACTCGCCGACGATCTTCACCTCGGCACGCAACGCCTGGTTTGCGATCTGAACAATCTGCTGCGCGATCTGCCAGCGCTACACCAGCTCGATCACGATCGAGCCGGATTTGAATGGCTCGATGTGGACAATCACCAGCAATCACTGATCGCTTTCGCTCGAACGGGGTCTGACAACAAGTCGGTTGTGATCGTGATATGTAATTTTACGCCCGCAGCGCGCGAGGGATATCGAGTGGGCGTTCCATTCGCCGGCGTCTACGAAGAACGCGTCAACACCGATTCAGAACACTACGGTGGCAAGAATATCGGTACACCGCTGGGGCTGGCTCACTCCGAGAGGAAAGCGGCTCACGGCAAGAGCCATTCGATCGTCGTGCGCGTACCGCCGCTCGCAACGATTTTTCTTACCTGCCAATCGGTCTCTAGCGTCCCACCTGTCGAATGACGGCAGCGTATTCCTCGAAATAGCGCAAGGCCTGCTCGGTCGGCACGACCAACTTCACGCGAGAATCAGACTCGGTGCCCTGAAATTTGACAAGACCGGCAGCTTTGAGCTGGTGGATTCGCTTGCGCACCGTGTTGAAGTGGCCGATCTCTTGCCGATCGAGCAATTTATTGATCGGATAGGGATCACCGCTCTTCCATGCCTGTGTGATGTCCGCCAGCAGCAGCTCGACGTTAGGGGTCGAGAGTACATCGGCTGACGGCAAGCTCTTGAGCCCGTCGACGAGCCAGCGGAATCTCATGTAGAGATCAAGGAGATTCGGGTTTGGTTTTTCGCTCATGATGAATTGCAGTCGATGTGAAGTTGCCGACAAACAAGATACACCCCTTCAGGATGTACAGCAGAAATAGTGCGCCAAAAAAATCACCAACGAACATAGCGGTCCACAGATCAACCCAATCATGCGCCTCGTTTCCGAACGCATAACGTGTCGTTATGTGCGATGTCGAGTTGAGAATGGCCGAGACGAAGGCGAGCAACAACAGCCTACGTCCGTCCATGGCCCGCGTACTCGAGCTAGCTAGAGGCTGAAGACTACGACCCGGCCACTGACGAAAGGTCAGCATGACGGCGACCCACGCAGCGAGCCCCGGAATCACTGCAAGGGCGAGATCTAGCGGGGGATCAAAAGTTGGACCGTAGCCTGTGAGCTGGGTGTAGATGACGGCGCCGAGGGTGAAGCCAAGTGCACCCGCAGCGCCCAACAACAACACCAACATCATGCGCACGCCATGCGGCAGATAAACCCAGTTGATGCCGGGCACATGCTCCGTCCAGGAGAACAGCCACTCGTAGACCGGCAGAAAACCGATCCACAGCACCGCACCGATCACGGTGAAAAGCGCAAACCGACTGTAGTGCACTGACCCCATTACTTTAAATAATGAGATGGATACGCCTTACCCGCAACACCACTCGCGATGGCCGCTTTAGCCACCGCGCTTGCCACGACCTCGCGCAGACGAGGGTCCATGGGCTTCGGCAGGATGTATTCGGGTCCGAAGGCGAGGCCCGTGACATCGGGATAGGCCTTGAT
>CAIVYV010000239.1 GCA_903910215.1 uncultured Pseudomonadota bacterium | reverse complement strand
CCCGATTCTCAGAGTGTGGGTGAAGCGTCGTATCAAGACATCCTCACGCTCGATGGCTCGTGGATCATGGGCGAGAACTCGACCCTGAGCTTCAAGGCGGGCAAGTTCGAACTCGAGACCGCCTCGGTTCCGGACGTGCTGCTCGGCTTTACGGGCAAGATCGGTGATCGGCTGAACATCGCCGATCTCACCAATCAAGGGCGATTCAGCGTCCCGACACTGATCACGGCGACGACGGCTGCGCAGATTGCTCGCAACGCGGCGGCGCAGGCGTTGATCAATCAATACGGCTACACCAACTCCTCGGGCGTCAAGGCTGGGGGCGGTCGAGTGGGCGTGTTCCCCGAGGTCAACGATCAGAACTTCTATCGTGATACGGCCGAAGTCGCTTTCGATCACAAGTTCGAGGTTGGTGAAACCCAGCACAAGCTGCACGTCGGTGCCAAGTACTCGAAGATCACCGAAGAGTTGCTGCGCACGGCCAATGGTTGGGGCGCGATCACCTTCAACGGCAACCTCAGCAACACGACGACACTCGGCACGCGCAACGTGCCGTATGCCTATCAAGCCACGCTGCTGCAGGCCGGTGCCACCGACGCGGCTGGTAATCCGCTGACGCCGGCAATCGACTCACAGGTCAAGTCGTACAACCTCGAGATCAATGACACCATCACCGCGGGCGATTTCGAGTACAACCTCGGCGTGCTCATCAGTCAGGACGAGCTCTACGGTCAGGGTCTGCGTCCGAAGGCGGGCACGATTTCGGGTTACGAGCTTGCACCGGGAAACCGCTACAAGATGTACACAGTCGACTGGAAGGACATGATCCAGCCGCGCTTGGGTGTGACTTGGCGCTACGAAGACAACGACACGATCTTTGCCAACTTCGCCTCTTATAACCCCGAAGCTTCGTCACTCGCGCGCGCAGCCTCGTGGGATCGTAGCTTGTTCGGCCGTTTGGTCGATGTGCGCTTCGACAGCGCCGGCAACTTCCTCGAGGCGGCTTATCGTGGCTCGTCGAGCGGTAAATTCTTCGCCGATGGCTTGAAGCCGCGTCGCATCGACGAGTTCACGATAGGCACGACGAAGGCGCTGGAGTCCGGTTGGTCGTTGCGTGGCCATCTGCGCTACCGCGAGGGTTCGCATTTCTGGGAAGACGTGCCGAACGACGCGCGCTTGCGAGTGTATGCACCGAACGGCGGTGCCCCGGCGAATATCCGTGCCTTGGGTCTCTACGTGCCGAATCTGGCTGCAGTTCGAGCCGAGATCGGTGGCTCGACCTATGTCATTGCCGAAATGGATGGCGCCTACACCAAGTACTACGAGGCGAGCCTCGAGGCCGAGTGGGTGGGTGAGCGCACGTACTTGAACGCGTCCTTCGTACGCAGCCGGTATCGCGGTAACTTCGACCAGGACAACACCACGACGGTCAACGACGCCAACACTTTCATTGGTTCATCGTTTTACGCCGACGATCCCGGTAAGTTCACTTGGGATAACAAGGACGGCACGCTCTCGGGAGATCGACCGTACTTGCTCAAGGTATTCGGTCACTACACGACCGATTGGAAGGCCAATCTCGGCGCGTACTTCGTGTTCCAGTCGGGTCAGCCTTGGGAGAAGTGGTCGGGTACCTACTATGGTCTGCGCGTCAATAACTCCTACGACACGACCTCGTCGTACGCCGAACCGGCGGGTAGCCGTCGCAGCGCCAGTCACTGGCAACTCGATCTGAACTACACGCAGGAATTCAAGGTGGCGTCGTTGCCGACTCTGAAGTTCGGCGCGGATCTCTTCAACGTGTTCGATCGCCAGACGGGATACAACATCGATCCGTTCGATTACAGCCCACAGTTTGGCCAAGCACGCAGCTTCTTCTTGCCGCGGCGTGTCCAGCTCTCGTTGCGCGTCGATTTTTGATCGGTACGCAAACGACGAAAAAACCCGCCTCGGCGGGTTTTTTCGTCAAGCGGGAGTGAAAAGCGGGGGGGGAAGATGATCAAGGTCACCGTAATACGCGCTCTCGCATCCTTGGTGTTCACGGTACTCGGTTCGATCGCATCCGCGGCCGGTTCTGGTTGGACCGACAAGGTCGATGCGGCGATCGAGGATGCGATCACGAAGCAGCAGATCCCGGGCGCCGTAGTGTGGATCGGCCGAGCCGATCAAACGGTGTATCGCAAGGCCTACGGGTATCGCGCCGTAAAGCCGACACCCGAGCCGATGACGCTCGAGACCGTATTCGATCTGGCGTCGCTGACCAAAGGCATCGCGACCGCGACATCGGTCATGATCCTAGTCGAGGAGGGCAAACTTCGCCTCTCCGACAAAGTCGTACAACATCTGCCTGAGTTTGCTCGACACGATAAAGATCAGATCACCTTGCGTCATCTGCTCACGCACACATCAGGACTGCGGCCGAGTCTCGATTTGCGTGGCGATTGGTTGGGAGCCGACGAAGCGGTTAAACGAGCCGTCGACGAACTTCCGCAGTCGGCACCAGGCGAGCGATTTGTCTACAGCGACATCGGCTACATCATCCTCGGTGAGATCGTCTCGCGAGTGTCTGGTCAACCGCTGCAAGCTTTTGTGCAGCAGCGTATTCTCGATCCGATGCGTATGACATCCGCGGGGTTCCTGCCGGCTGCGGCGCGACGCAGTGTCATCGCACCAACGCAGTTCTGTACCGCCTACGGATGGCCCTGCGATGGACCGGATCAAATACTGCTGCAAGGCATCGTGCACGATCCGACGGCTCGTCGCATGGGTGGGGTGGCGGGCCATGCTGGTTTGTTTGGTTCTGCCGAAGATCTCTCGAGATACGCACGCATGCTGCTGCGCGGCGGCGAAATCGATGGGCAGCGTGTGTTGTCGCCCGCGGGTGTGACTCGCATGACCTCGACGGCAACTCCGCCAGTCATGAACGTGCAGCGCGGGCTCGGTTGGGACATCGACAGCAGTTACTCCGCCAATCGCGGCGACTTGTATCCGATAGGATCTTTCGGTCATACGGGCTTTACCGGTACGTCGATCTGGATCGATCCAGTCAGTCGAACGTATGTCGTGCTGCTCACCAACCGGGTGCACCCCGATGGCAAGGGTGATGCGACGCCTGTGCGATCCAAGGTGGCGACGATCGTGGCCGCGGAATTCTCCGCCACCGTGCCAACTGATCGATGGCGCGCGCAGCACTATGCCTCGCCCGAGTTTGCGGCTTCGCCCCTCGCGCGCTCCGTCAGCGTTGGTGACATACGACAGGGCATCGACGTACTCAGGGCGAATGGATTCGCGCCGCTGCGAGGCAAGCGAGTCGGGCTGCTGACCAATCAGACCGGCCGATCGCACGATGGGGTGACGACCATCGATTTATTGGCAGGAGCCGATGGAGTGACGTTGGCGGCACTGTTTAGCCCGGAGCATGGGATTCGGGGAGAGCTTGATGAAAAAGTGCCCTCATCGCGCGATGCGAAGACGGGTCTCGTCATCCACTCGCTCTATGGCGAAACTCGCCGACCGACCGAGGTAATGTTGGCAAATCTCGATGTCATCGTGATCGATTTGCAGGACGTCGGTGCGCGTTTCTATACCTACGCCACCAGCATGGCATACATGCTCGAGGCTGCCGCCGCCCATAAGCTGCCGGTGATTGTGCTGGATCGAATCAATCCGATCGACGGTGTCAGCATCGAGGGTCCGAGTCTCGATCCGACCGAGTTGTCATTCACGGCGTATCAACCGATGCCGATTCGACATGGTTTGACGATCGGTGAGCTGGCTCGTTATTTCAATCAGAAAGCGAGTGCAGCGCTGACGGTCGTACCCGTGCAAGGATGGGATCGTCGCAGTTGGTTCGATGAGTCGAGTCTTCGCTGGATCAATCCCTCCCCGAATCTTCGTAATCTCGTCTCGACCAATCTCTACCCGGGAGTGGCCACGATCGAAGGGGCGAACATTTCGGTGGGTCGCGGTACGGACACGCCGTTCCAGCTCATCGGAGCACCTTGGATTGATGCGACCCAACTCGCACGGGAACTCAATTCGCGAAATGTTTCCGGGTTGCGTGCCTATCCGGTCAGTTTCACGCCGACGAGCAGTAAGTTCGCCGGCGAAGTGTGTCACGGTGTGTTCTTTGTCGTGACTGATCGTGCCGCGTTTAAACCTGTACGACTGGGCGTCGAGCTGGCCCATGCCCTACATCGTTTGTATCCGCGTGAATTCGAGCTCGATCGGATCGCAGGGCTGTTCGGGCGTCAGATGGTTGGGCAGCTTCGATCGGGTCTTTCGGTCGATGTTGTCGTGGATTCTTGGCGCTCTGTCGAGAACGACTGGCGACAGTTGCGGCGTGAGTTTTTAATCTATGGGGTCGAGGGTCCAACGAGATGACATTGTCGACTGAACAGGTTGAAGCATTTTTTGATCGCGGCTGGATTGTGGTGCCGGGGCTGTTTTCTGCGAGCGAGATGTCCCTTGCTCGCGAGGCATTCGAACGTTTGTATGTCACAGCGCAGCAGTTACGCACGACGCAAAATCATGCTGGTGCGTATTTCGTCTTGGATGCGCCGCCGCAGGGCGACGTGGTCGTCAAGCGAGTGGTTTGGGCCGGTGGAGCGGAGTCCGCTTTGCTGGATTTGTCAGCCGATAGCCGACTGGTTGAGCCAGCGCTGCAGTTGCTGGGTAGCGACCACTGCGAGCAGTTGCTGTGTCAGGCGCACTTCAAGATGCCAGGAGATGGCGTCTCATTCGACTGGCATCAGGATATCCAGCACCGCGATAAGGGGCCTGGCACCTGGAAGGACTTGAACGGTCGAGGCTCCTATGTGCAGACGATCATGCTGATCGACGACATGACCGAGAGGAACGGACCGCTAAAGTTCATTCCTCGTGAGTCGGTCCGCGGCGATGCCGAGGGGCGCATTTTCTCGTCGCACTACGACTATGGCACTCCGATGGATTCTGCCGCTGAGGCGGCGCAATTCGACGAGTCGGCTGCTATCACGGTCACGGGGGAGAGTGGCTCCGTGCTGTTTTTCGGGCCGTATGCCGTGCACGGCAGCACATCGAATGAGTCGAAGTATTCGCGTCGAGTGCTGATCAACGGATATGCCTACCCTGGAGCGAATGGGCGGGTGTATCCCGGTGAGGGGTCTGGTCGTAGATTGCCGCGCGTATGACCTATTTCGGCACCCTTGATTGGCTGGTGGTGGGTGCGTATTTCGCGCTCGTCACCTGGATAGGACATCGGTTGAGCGGTCGACAATCCAACGTTCACGAGTACTTTCTCGGCTCGCGTAGCCTGCCGTGGTACGCCGTGTCGGCTTCGATCATCTCAACGACCGTCAGTGGAGTGACCTTCATCGGTGTTCCTGCACTCGTATTTGCTGACGGCGGGGATTTCCGCTATCTGCAGTTCTGCGTCGCGGGATTCATATCGAAGTGGATTTTCGGCCACTGGATCATGCCCAAGCTGTATGCGGGCTCGTATGCCAGTCCGTACGATTACATCCGCGATCGGCTCGGCTCGCGCTTTGGTCAGTTGTCGGCGCTGCTGTTTTTCGCGGGGGCCATTCTCGGGCAAGGCGTACGTATCTTTGCGGTCTCGCTGGTTCTGGAGCTGTTGACGGGGCTCGATTTCACGTGGTGCGTGAGCTTGAGTGTCGGTGTGGCTGTGCTAAGCACTTGGCTCGGTGGCGTACGAGCCGTCGTCTGGACTGATGTCGTCCAGTTCGTCATGTTGATCGCGGGTGGTTCGATCGCCGTTTGGTACGTTGCAGCGGAGTATCCGGGCGGGTTCACCGCGCTCATGAGCGCAGCAGATGATGCTGGAAAAACCCGCATCTTCGATTTTTCGACCGATCCGCTTGTGAGCTTTACCTTCTGGGCCGGTATCTTTGCGATGCCATTCCAAAACCTGGCGGCCTACGGCACCGACCAACTGAACACGCAACGCATGTTGTGTTGTCGATCTGTAAGCGAGGCTCGTCGCGCGCTCTACGCCAGCAATATTGGCGAGGGTGTGGTCGTGCTGTTTTTATTGGTTGGTGTGTCGCTTTGGGGGTTTTACGGTCGCGAGGTGATCGACCCCGCTTTCGCTGGCATGGTGGCGGAGAATACCGATCGAATTTTCCCCGCTTTCATTCTCTCCGAGTTGCCGAGCGGGCTACGGGGCTTCATGGTGGCGGCACTCTTTGCCGCAGCGATGTCGAGTCCGGTCTTGTCGGCGTTAGCTGAGACGAGTCTCACGATGTTCCATGATGGGCATCGTCGTGGCACCTTGGCCGATGCCGATGCAGTATGGCTATCGCGCCTTTTGGTCGCGTTCTGGGGTGTTGCGCTCGGTGGGTTCGCCATCATGCTCGGCGGAACCGACGAGCGACTCATCCCGCTTGCGTTTGCGATGACGGCCTACACGTATGGATCGATGTTGGGCTTGTTCTTGATGGCCTTGTTCATTCCCAAGCGATACATCCGACAGCCTGCGCTTGGCGTCGTGGCATCCATCGTCGGGGTGCTCGTGATCGACAATGCGGCAATGTTTGGCTTGGTCGAAAGCGGCAAGCTGGTTGCCTTCCCCTGGCTTTTCCCACTTGGTTTGGGCTTGTGTCTTGGCGTTGCATTGCTGCCTGTTGGTAAGCATCACGATTTGGAGTCAGGGAGCGCCACATGAAGATTCGGCCGTTTGTTGCAGCGTTGCTGTTGATTCTCAGCGTGTGCTCCTCGCCTGTTTCTGCCGGTGATCTTGAGGCGCGCTTACTCGAGATGTCTAAGCAGATCGATGGGCGGGTTGCACTTTACGCTCGCAACCTCGACTCCGGACGTGAAGTGGGCATTAACGCCGATGAGCCGGTGCGCACCGCCAGTACCATCAAATTGCCGATCGCTTGCGCGGTTGCCAAGTTCGTAGCGGAGGGGAAGCACGCTTGGTCCGATCGTTTGATCGTTCAGGCTGCAGACAAGGTGTCGGGGTCGGGGGTGTTGGCCGATTTCAGCGACGGCGAGTCGATCTCGCTGCGCGATGCGACGACGCTGATGATCATTGTCAGTGACAACACGGCTACCAATCTCATCTTGGATCATGTGGGTGGTGATCCGGTGAACGACTATTTAGCCTCACTCGGTTTAGAGCGGACTCGGGTGATGCGCAAGATCAGAGGCGATGGAACCCAACTCAAGCCCGCACAAGGTTGGACGCGCGAAGGCAGTCGTCCTGAGAATCAGCGTTTCGGTATCGGTATGTCCACGCCACGAGAAATGGTTCGTTTGCTGGAGATGCTCGAGCAGGGGAAAGTCGTCGATGGCAATTCATCGCAACTCGTATTGCAGATGCTCGAGCGGCAACAATACAAGGACGGCATCGGACGCAAAGTTGATCAGTTTCGCGTAGCGAGCAAATCCGGTTCACTCGATGCGCTGCGCAGTGATGTCGGGATCGTCTATACGCCTCATGGGCGCATAGCGATTGCCATCACGGTGGATGGTTTGCCACAGATAGACTATTCACCTGATAACGCGGCGCAAAAATGGATCGCCGATGTATCGCTCGTGTTGCTGGAGTCGCTGCGATGATCATTCACAAGCCGTACCTGTTGTTCCTCGGTGATGCTCACGACGATCTTGCAGCCAAGACTGCCATCGGTGTGTGGCAATGGCGACCCGATGAGTGCGTCGGTCAGTTGCGTTTACCGGGTTGCGTTCCGAGGTTGCCAATTGATGAGATCGATCTAGAGCAGGGTCGTCGTCGCGGTGCTCGAACTCTGCTCATTGGTGTGGCGAATCGCGGCGGCACGATCGCAGAGAGCTGGGTTTCGGTGCTCGTGCGAGCGCTCGAGTTGGGTTACGACCTTTGCAATGGTTTGCATACCCGTCTTGGAACGATCGAGCCCATTCGCGAGGCAGCAGCGCGATCCGGTGCTCGCATCATCGAAGTGCGTGAACCAGGGCAATACCCCATCGCTAATGCGCAGCCTCGTACGGGTCGTCGTTTACTTGCGGTAGGCACGGATTGTTCTGTTGGGAAGATGTATACGACCTTGGCTTTGGAGCGCGAGTTGCGCCACCGTGGTGTGCCCGCAGATTTTCGTGCGACCGGACAGACCGGCATCATGATCGCGGGCGGTGGGGTGCCGGTCGACGCTGTCGTGTCGGACTTCGTCGCGGGCTCCGTCGAGCAGTTGTGTCCTGCCAATTCGCCTGACCACTGGGACTTGATCGAAGGGCAGGGCTCGCTCTTTCACCCTTCGTACTCCGGTGTCAGTCTCGGTCTACTGCATGGTGCGACACCTGACGCGCTGGTCATGTGTCACGAACCGACCCGCAAGCATCTTCGCGGCCTGTCGCACTGGCCTATTCCGGCGCTCGAGGAGTGCTTCGATCTGCATCTGCGCTGTGCGCGGATGATGAACCCTGCCGTTCGTTTCGTCGGCATGGCTATCAATACTTCGGCGCTTGCTGACGAGGCGGCGCGCCGTTTGCTCAGCGAGCTAGAGCAGCGTTTCAGTCTGCCTGCGTCGGATCCTGTTCGCTACGGTGTTGCTTCGATCGTCGACGAGATGCTGCGCTGACTCCGGCGCCGCTGTTCAGCGGCAGAGCGCTGGCTGCTTCTCGATCAAGCTGCGCGTCGCCCCGAATTGCTTGATCGTTGCAGCGGATGGCGTGTGCCCCTCACCGGGCAGATACACTCCAAAGGCAACGTCTCCCTGCTTGTCGTAGAACAGGACGCCACGCTGCGTCTCGTCGCCGATGGCTAGTTCCATCACGTAGATTGCCGAGAGTAAGTCGGGACGCAGATGGCCGTGCATGCCGTCGGCTTCGGACTTCAGATTAAAGAATTGACTGCGTTTTGAGGGCTCTCCCTCAGAGATTCGGCCGTGTGTTTCAAAGATATGACCGCCTTTCATCACGACGGTGACTGCTTCGTCCCACGTGGTAAGGCTTGTCCAGATGCTGCGGAAATGGCTGGCATCGATACCGTAACTTGCTGATGCCAATGCACTCTGCACGGTAGCCTCTGGCAAAGAGAGCTTGGCAGCGACCCGGTAGGGCGCCGGCTTGGCAGGATCAGCCATCGCCGCTTGGATGGCGGAGCGTTGCGCGTCCGTCGCGCAAAACGGCATGGCGGCATCGAGCGGTGTCGTCGATGCGAAGCAGAGTCCGACTGCTAGCAGAAGTTGTTTTCTCATATCGCGATTCCCTGAGCGGTGAAAAACGGAGCTACACTCGATTGCATGATTCGATGGTCTCAATCCATTCTCGGATGCATCGCCCTAGTCGGCTTTACGCCGCAGCTGTTCGCGGCCGAAGTTACACCAGCTATCATCGAAATTCGACCATCGATGCTCGCTATCGAGCGCTTGGTGGACGAGCCGATCGAGACCACCTCGAGTCTCGATGCTTGGCACAACCGAATGTTCTTGGGCGTGCAGCGGCGTTTGCTCTCGTTCGACCATCGGTTTCTCGACCCTTCGGACGAGGCTGTGCCGGTGCCGGTCTCGCCGTTTCGGCTCGGTGTGGATTTGACTGCGTTTCATCGAGACGAATCTGTCGATCTCGAGACGGCGGCCGATTTCGATATTTCTTTGAATTTACCGAATCTCGAGCAGAGTCTTGACCTGTTCATCACGACGGACGCGCTATCCGAGAGCACGCTGGAACAGGCGACTGAATCGCTGCGCGCAGGTCTGCGCTACGATCCCGTTCGACTGCTGAATATTGAAGTGGGCGCCAAGTTGGCGGCGCCGCCGGTCGGCTTCATCGCCTTGCGAACGGGCAGGGCGTTTTCGTCGGGTGCGTGGCGACTCGAGCCTTTCCTGAAGGTTTTCGCTGAGACCGATGAAGGCTTCGGGTTGGCCGGCAGCGTTTTGATTGATCGTTGGCGGCAGCGACATCTACTGCGATCGTCGTTGTCTGTGCGTTGGCTGGATCAGACGGGGGTGACGGGCTGGTCGTACCAATTCGTATCCGCCCATGCAAAAGCCGTCATCAGTCCTGATCGACAGTTGTCGCAGGTACGAAATCGCGATCTCGGTGATGCCGCTGGATTTCGGCTCGAGGCAGGCGGGCGGAGCGCTAACGGCGCCGATTTCTATGAGGCTGGTTTTTTCTGGAAAAAGCCCCTACATGGACGATGGCTTTTTCTTAACATCGAGCCGTTGGTGCGTTTCGATCGTGAGCGGCAGTGGTCCGCCGATCCGGGCCTGCGGATCGGTCTGGATGCGCTTTTCTGGGACGTCGCTCGCTAAAAGTCAGGGCAGAGTGATGGTGGTTTCGAAGACCATCGCCGCACTGCCGACGATCCACACGCCCGCGAGACGACCGTCTTCGAACTCCAGTTCCACGTCGACTCGGCCGGGCCGGTTTTGAAATTGACCCTGAGCACCCGAGAACTCGACCTTGTCGCCATTACGCTCAAGGAGTCCGTGGTGCAAGAGGTAGGCGCCAAGCAGGCCGTGTGCATTGCCGCTGACCGGGTCTTCGGGAATACCGATGGCCGGACAAAACATTCGCGAGAGGGTGAGGCAGTCCGGTTGACCTGATTCGGTCGTGAACACGAAGTGCCCAGACGCGCCGAGCTGCGCCGAGAGTGTGGTCAGGCGGCCAAAGTCCGGCTTCATTTGCTTCAATTGCTGACTGCCGCGCACGCCGATCAGAAGGCGATTCCCCGCGCCACCGACGATGCGCATTTCGCAGCGTGGGTCGAGATCGGCGCTTGAGAGTGCCAGCGCATCGAGCACAGCGAGTCGTTCACGTTCGTTCAGCTCACGACCCAACGGAGGCGCCGGTTGTCGAACGGCGATACGGCGATCAGCGCCGGCACCGCGGATTTCAACATCGACCCGACCGGCTTTCTGTTTCTGCCGAGCACGTCCTGGGTGCGGCGCCGGATCACGCGAGAGCACATAGTGTGTCGCGATGGTTGCGTGCCCTACGAACGCAGACTCCGTGCGCGGGGTAAAAAATCTCACGCGTAGATCGTGATCATCACCCTCGGGCGGCAACACGAAAGCGGTGTCTCCGTTATTGAGTTCGCGGGCGATGGCAAGCATCTCCTCGTCGCTCAAAACTTCGGCGCCTAGTACAACTCCGGCCGGATTACCCGTGAAAAGTTGCCGCGTGAACGCGTCGACCTGAAAGACCTGTACGGTTCTCGACATGATCTGCCTCCCATCGGGCGAGGGCCCCATTGGCTGACGCAAGGGGCGCGATTGTAGGCAAGTCGGTCGCCAACTGCACCCCGCACTTGCAACCGGCTGATTTTCAAGCAAAATAACCGCTTACCTTGGGGTGGCCTTCGGGCCTGAGACGTCGCATGGGGCGGCGAACCCGTTGAACCTGATCCGGTTAGTACCGGCGGAGGGAGCAGGTGTATCCATCTCGTCTTGCCTGTTTTGCTTTCGTATCGCTCGCGCTCGCAATGCCAGTGGCTGCGGCAGAATCTGAGCCGATCCTAGAAGAGGTCATCGTGACCGCAACCCTGCGGCCGGCGGCGTCTCTGGAAGTTCCAGCTAGCGTCACCGTACTCGATCGCGCGACGCTGAAAGAGGCCGGCTTACAGCACCTGCAAGATGTGCTGCCATTGGTGCCGAACCTGAATTGGGCCTCGGGCAGTTCTCGGCCTCGCTACTTTCAGTTGCGTGGAATCGGTGAGACCGATCAATGGCAAGGAGCTCCGAATCCGTCGGTTGGATTTTTGATCGATGGGATGGACTTCTCGGGAATCGGTATGCCGGCGACGCTGCTTGATCTCGAGCAGATCGAAGTACTGCGGGGTCCGCAAGGAACCACCTTTGGCGCTAATGCGTTAGCGGGCTTGCTGCATGTGCGTAGCCAAAAACCGACCGACGAGCCGCAGCAGCGTTGGGAGGCAAGTTGGGGCGAGGCGGGTGTGGGGTCATTGGGTCTCGTTGCGGGCGGCGCACTGGGTGAGGAGTCTGCATGGCGTATTGCCGCGCAGCGTTATCGTGCCGATGGCTCACGCGATAACGAATTCCTTGGTCGCGACGACACCAATGGTTTGTCCGAAGACACCTTTCGCTGGCGCAGCACGCATCGCATCACTCCGCAATGGCAAGCGGATTGGTCCGTGCTCGCAGTGGATCAGGATAATGGCTTCGACGCGTTCTCCATCGACAACTCACGACGGACTCGCTCGGACGATCCTGGGCGTGATCGACAACGCTCTTACGGTATGTCGCTGCAGTTAGCGCGCGAGGGGGCCGTCAAGTTTCAAAGCGTGACTGCCCTAGTAGATGCAGACATTCTTTACTCGTTCGACGGCGACTGGGGTTTTGATCCTGACTATGATTTCACCTCGCAATTCCTGCGAGATCGGCAAACCGTCAGTCAGGACTTGCGTTGGTTATCGAGCGACGGAGGGTGGATTTTCGGTCTTTACGGTCTCGATATTCGCGAGACTAATGATCAGCTCGATCTCTACGCTGGCGAGACCTATCGTAGCTTGAGAAGCGATTATCGAGCTCGGCATGCGGCGCTCTACGGCTCCGTCGATCAGGCGTTCTCGAGTCGATGGACGCTCACGGTCGGCGCACGCCTCGAGCATCGCGACTCGGAGTACGGCGACACCGATGGCACGGATCTCGCCCCTGGCGAGAGCATGTGGGGTGGTAACGTGTCGCTCAGCTACCGAATCGATCCGTATCAACGCGCGTACGTTTCGTTTGCGCGCGGCTATAAAGCCGGCGGTTTCAATATCGGTGCCGTGATTCCGGCCGATCGTCGCGAGTTCTCGGAAGAAGTTTTGAACTCGATCGAGCTCGGCTACAAGGCCGAGGATCCGAATCGTCTGTGGCGCCTCGAGGCGAATCTGTTTCTCATGCGACGCGCGGATCAACAGGTGAGCACCTCGGCGCAACTCGATCCGGGCGATCCATTGTCGTTCATTTATCTGACCGACAACGCCGCCCGTGGCGAGAATGCCGGTCTTGAAGCGAGCGTTATCCGCCGGGTGTCGGCGCGTTGGCAGTTATCCGCTTCGGCGGGTGTTCTGCGTACCCGTTTTCTCGATTACGCGACGGTCGATCGTAACCTCGCCGGTCGTGAGCAGGCGCATGCGCCGGCGCGACAAGCGGCGTTGAGTGCCGAATACCGTCACGAGCGCGGTTGGTTCGCCAGGGCTGATCTACAGCATGTCGCTGCCTTCTACTTCAGCGACAGTCACGACGAGCGTTCCGGGTCGTACAACCTGCTCAATCTGCGTGCGGGATACGAGACTTCGAGCTGGCGAGCTGATATGTGGGTTCGCAACGCGCTTGACGACGATTATGCGCAACGCGGATTTTTCTTTGGTAACGAGCCACCGGATTATCCCAACAAACTGTATGTTCAGTTGGCGGATCCTCGTCGCATCGGACTCAATGTGACATGGACGGTGCACTAAGTGCAGAACTGGCTCGATCAATTACTCGCGACGCATTGGGCTGAGCACGTAGCACTGCTGTGCGGTGTCACCTACGCCGTTCTTGCCGTAAAACGGATTCGCTGGGCTTGGGTGTTTGGCGCAGCCTCGTCTGCCGTGTTGGTGTGGTTGGCAGCGGGAGCGGCATTGCCGCTACAGGCGGTACTCCAGGCGGTTTATGTATTGATGGCCGTATACGGTTTTTGGCACTGGTCGAAGGTCGCACCGGGCGAGAAGGTGATTGCCGTGACGATGTGGGGCTGGCAACGGCACCTCATCGCGTGGGTCGCCATCGCCACTTTAGTCTGGTTCGGTGCACCACTGTTACAGCAGCATACGGCGGCAGCGTGGCCGCATCTGGATGTTTTTGTCACGGGTCTCAGTTTGCTCGCCACTTGGATGACCGCTCGAGCAATTCTCGAGAACTGGCTTTATTGGCTTTTAGTTGATGCTTTGTCGTTCTACATGTATTCGGCCCAAGGTTTGATGTTTGTGGCGATGCTGTATTCGATTTATTTCGTCATCGCGATTTTCGGACTACGCAGTTGGTGGCAACAACGCACATGAGTGCGCCAGGTCTCAATGGGCTGACGGGTAACCGTATCGAGTTTCGGCAGGTTCAAGGTCGACGCGTCGTTCGTCGGCACTGGAGCAGCGTGGCTCGAGAGTCGTGGTTGGGTGCGAGTCGTGATGCGGAATTGGCGGCGCATCGCGTGGGCAGTCGATTCGGTATCGCCCCGCAGATCACCGCTGTCGATTTGGCAGCGCGCTGGATGGAGATCGAGTGGCTTAAAGGTGTGCCGATCGTCTTGGACGAGCTGGCTACCTCTTCATCGAGATCGATGCTCTGGACGCTGCTCGATCAGCTGCGCAGACTCGATGCATCGGACGTCCCAAGGCTCGACGTGTCGAGTCGTATCGACGAGTTGCTCCATCGGCTGAGTCGGATCGACTCGACCGCATGCCTGATTTGGAGATCGCAATGGCTCGCGCTTCGAGCTAGGTCAGAAGAGCATGCCGCAGAAGAGGGCGTCGCATCGCCGTTCAGTCGTTGTCTCGTGCATGGTGATCTGCACTCGGGCAATGTGCTGCACGGACCGGGTGAGCGATTCGTCTGCATCGACTGGGAGTATGCGCATGCCGGACATCCTCTAGAAGACTTGGCAGGTTTGCTCAACGCATCATCAGTATTACAAGCGGAGTGGCAGACGGCGCAACACGTCACAGCGCCGCGTCCCGATTGGTGGCCGGAGACAGTTTTCGACGCACTGGGTTGTCGGGGGCACGCAGATCGAGTTCGCCGTCTGGGCTGGTGGATCGAGGCACGCGGCATCTTGGATGGTGTTTGGATGGCGCTGGCATCGCATTCCGCTGGAAACGCGCCCGATGCCTAGGCAAACTAGGCAGCTCAGTTTCAAAGCGAATACAGGATTAGCGAATGCCTACCTTGAAGGTAATCGACCGTGACGGTGTGGAGCACGACGTTCCCGCTCGAGCCGGCGTCAAATTGATGGAAACGCTGCGCGAGCTCGAGTACGGCATTTCGGCGATCTGTGGCGGCATGTGCTCCTGTGCCACTTGCCATGTCTATATCGATCCGTCCTGGGCAGCCAAGATTCCGGCGCCGATGTCGGACGAGCGTGAACTGATCGAGGAGTTGGCTCATCACAAGGAAGGTTCGCGACTCTCTTGTCAGATCGATATGACCGACGCGCTCGATGGGCTGCGCGTCACCATCGCACCGGACGAGTGACGGGCGCGCGGTGGATTGGTTCGTTCTTTTTCTGGTGGCGGCTGCAAGCATCGCGGTTGCGCGCATCGTCTATCAGGTGCGCCGTACCGCCACGCATCGAGCCGACGATTGGGACGCCAAGCTGATCGAACGGCTTCGTCGCGGCGGTGTCGATCCCTTCCAACCCCTGCAGATCGATTTCTTCATCGCCATGCCCACTATGGAAGCGGCGCAGGTGGTGGCGGGCCAGTTGGAAGCCGACGGCTATTCCATAGAGATGCGCGAATCAGCCGAAGGTGGTGCGCACCCGGTCAGCGTACACGCGGCCAAATCGATGCACCTGCACGTACCGGTGGTCCGAGCCGCTTCGCAGCGCTTGCGCGAATTGGCCGAAGGCGCTGGCGGTCGCTACGACGGTTGGGCACCGGGCAAGGCTTAACGTTTTTCGGTCTGCCGCTTCACCGCTTCGGCAGCGGCCTCGATCGCGGCCTGATCTCCCAGATAGCGGCGACTGCGTGGCTGCAGGTCAGCATCAAGGTCATAGAGCAAAGGCACACCCGTCGGGATGTTGAGCTCGACAATGTCCTGCTCGGGTACGCCGTCGAGCATTTTGACCATTGCACGCAGGCTGTTGCCGTGCGCCGTCACCAATACGTTCTTCCCCGCGCGCAGTTGCGGTGCAATGCTGTTGTCCCACACTGGCTTCACGCGAGCCAAGGTATCTTTGAGCGACTCGGTCGCAGGTAGCAGGGCAGGGTCGATCCCAGCGTAGCGACCGTCAAAACGCGGATGTCTCGGGTCATCGACCGATAGCGGCGGCGGTGGGATGTCGTAGCTGCGGCGCCAGATTTTCACTTGTGCTTCGCCGTGTTCTGCTACCGTCTGGGCTTTGTTGAGACCTTGCAGGGCGCCGTAGTGACGCTCGTTCAGGCGCCAGTTCGTTTCGATCGGGACCCACATACGATCCATTTCGTCGAGCACGATCCAAAGCGTGCGGATCGCGCGCTTGAGAACCGAGGTGTAGGCGACGTCAACACCGATACCGGCTTTTTGAATTTCACGACCAGCGTTGGCTGCTTCGATACGTCCCTGGGGTGAGAGATCGACGTCCGTCCAACCAGTGAACAGATTCTCCACGTTCCAGATGCTCTGACCGTGACGTACGAGGACCAGTTTTCCCGCCATTTTCGCCGTGCTCCCGCAAGTTTGGGGTGAAATAGAGGGCGCAGATGCTAGCACAGGGGTCTGTTGTCCTCGTCCGTTGGCCGGGCATAGACTCGGACGCAACGGGGATCAAATCGCGGCGTCAGATCGCGGGAGAAAAACATGAGCGCCAATCTCGAGTCTTCGACTTCGAGCAGCGGGGGTTTGAAGAACTGGCTCCATCGACCGCCCTATATCGGGTTGATGGCATTTTTGATCGTCTTCGTAGTGCAGGCACTCGGCCACACGGCGATGATCATGATGGAGGAGATCTGGCCTGGCCCCGGTTATGTGTTCGAGTCTGCTTTTGCTCTCGGGGCATTCGGAGCCCTTTTGCTGTGGCTAGGTATGCGCCATCCCAACGAAGTGTCGGCAACGTGGTACGGGTTTTGGGCGGGGACTTTCTTGTGGACCGGTTGGGTGGAGTTCGCGTTCGTTTGGTCGGGTGAGGATCTCGGTGTTCCCGATTTGATGGATCCTTTCAAGCCCGGCGTCATCGCAACGAAAGCCGAATATCTCGTGATGATGTCGTCGATCGGCGTACTAGGAGCGACACTGGTCTATTTTCTTTTCAACAAAGAAACCAAGTGCAATTTCTTCATCTGGTTTCAGCGCCATCTGAAATTGAAGACGGGCAAACCCAATCCGCATCATGAACGCAACTTTGCAGCGATCACGGCGCTCGAGACGGTCTATGTGATTTGGTTTTTCTACCTCGTCCTGCTGTTTCTATATCACAAGGATTTCGCAGGCGATCGTCATCCTGTGACCTACGCCGTGTTTTTCCTGAACGTCATTTGGGCGGTTTATCTATTCCGTCGACTGATGTTGTTCTGGCGCGTGACGACTGCGATACGCTACGGCATTCCGACAGCGATCATCGCCTGGAACGCTGTCGAGCTCGGCGGTCGTTGGCACTGGTTTACCGAGTTCTGGGAGCATCCCGAAGACTACGCCTGGCAACTGTCGGCGTTGGCCATCGGTATCGTGGCGGCAGCCTGGTTGGCGGCTCGCACCCCGATGCACACGAAGGCCAATCGCGACAGTTGAATGTGGCTGATCAGTCGGTGAGGCTACGCAAGCTGTCGACACACACCGACAGTGCGGCAAAGTCGCTCGAGCCGTCTGCCGACACGTCCGCCAGAGTCCGCTCCCAGCGTGCCAAGGCTTCTCGTCGGTCAGCAGACCATCGCGTGTAGTCTTGCTTTGCGACGGCGGTGACTATCGCGCGTTGCAGTTTGCGTACAGCCTCGCGTAGCCCGGAGCGCGCGATGGCCTGCAGTGGCCCGTCCACAACCAAGCGGTCGATTCGGGATCCCAGCCAATCGAGCTTCAGTCGCTCGCCGATCGCAAACCAATCGGCTGCAACCGCGGCGACAGGGCGCTGCTGCAGTTTGGCCAGCTCCGCCACATCGAAAGCGGCGTCGCGCGAGGTCCCGCTTGCCAATCGAGTCGCGAGTGCCGAGGGCAGACCTGCGTCGAGATAACGCTGCTCTGTCGCCGCCAACTCGCGCTTGAGATCGCCACTGAGACAGCGTTGGACGATTTGTTGAAATGCCCGCACCGGTGCACTCAGTTCAGACACGGTGTCAGCCACGACGAGTTCGCTCTGACGTCGCAATAGCCACATCGTGGCGTGGCGCAGGGTTCTGGCGGTATCCGCGTAAGCCGCGTACTGCGCTTCGCTCGGGATGCGATTGTCGAGAGCTTCGATGTCACTCCAGACTTCTCGCGCCTGCAGTAACTCACGAGCAATGCTGTATGCGCGAGCGACATCCGCTGCCGAGGCCCCGGTTTCTTCACAGGCACGCATCACGAAACTCGGTCCCATGCGATTGACCAGACTGTTGGTCACGGCAGTGGTGACTATCTCTCTCCGTAGTTGATGGCGTCGAATATCTTTGTTGAAGCGCTGCGTCACCGCGGACGGGAAGTAGCGCTCCACTTCCTGGGCAAAGTAACTATCGTCCGGCAAATTGGTGTCGATCAATTGCCTATAGAGGGAGATCTTCGAGTAGGCGAGCACGACGGCCAATTCGGGACGCGTGAGACCGAGTCCCTGTTTGCGACGTGCTGCCAGTGCCTCGTCGTCCGGGAGATTCTCGACCTGGCGATCAAGCTCGCCTTTGCGTTCCAGGTGCCTGATCAGACTCTGCAGTTCCGGCAGGCGTGCGGCTGACTGTAACTCGAGCGTCGAGAGGGCCTGGCTCAGCAAGTAGTTGTTACGAAGCACGAGCTTCGCGACCTCCCCGGTCAAGCGCGCAAGCAGACGATCGCGCTCCGCTCTTCGTAAGGCGCCGCGCGATTCGATGGCCGAGGTCAAAATCTTGAGGTTGACCTCGACGTCGGAGGTGTTGACGCCCGCCGAATTGTCGATGAAGTCGGTATTGATACGTCCACCGGTGAGGGCATACTCGACACGCCCGCGTTGCGTAAAGCCGAGATTGCCGCCTTCGCCGACGACTTTCGCGCGCAAATCGCGACCATCGACGCGTACGGCATCGTTGCTGCGATCACCTGCTGCCGATTGAGGTTCGTCGCTCGCCTTGACGTAGGTTCCGATGCCGCCGTTCCAAAGTAGATCGACCGGCATGCGAAGAATGGCGCGAATGACATCGCTCGGCGTCGCAGACGTCGCGTCAATGCGCAGCATCGAGCGCACTTCGGCGCTGAGCGGAATGGATTTAGCGCTACGCTCGTAGATACCGCCGCCTTTGGAGATCAGGCGAGCGTTGTAGTCCGTCCACGCGGAGCGGGGCAACGCGAACAGACGCGCTCGCTCGGCAAAGCTGGTGGCAGCATCCGGATTCGGATCAAGAAAGATATGCTGATGATTGAACGCGGCGACGAGTTTGATCTGCTGCGACAAGAGCATGCCGTTGCCGAAGACGTCGCCGGACATATCGCCGACACCAGCGACCGTGAAAGGCTCGCGCTGGATGTCCCGGCCCAACTCGCGGAAGTGTCGCTTCACGCACTCCCATGCGCCGCGTGCCGTGATACCCATTTTCTTGTGGTCGTAGCCGGCGGACCCGCCGGAGGCGAATGCGTCGCCAAGCCAAAAACCGCGTTCAACGGCGATCGCATTGGCGATGTCTGAGAACGTTGCCGTGCCCTTATCTGCGGCGACGACAAGATACGGGTCGTCACCATCGCGACGACGAAGATTCGGCGGCGGTGCGATGCGACCGGCGACGATATTGTCCGTGAGATCGAGTAGGGCGTTGATGTATTGGCGGTACGCCGCGATGCCTTCGGCTTGGATGGCATCGCGTGGTCCACTCGGCAGTTGGCGTGCAACGAAGCCGCCTTTCGCGCCGACCGGAACGATGACTGTGTTCTTGACGTTCTGTGCCTTCATCAGCCCGAGTACTTCCGTTCGGAAGTCTTCGCGACGATCCGACCAACGTAACCCACCGCGAGCCACTTCACCCATGCGTAGGTGCACACCCTCGACTCTTGGGCCGACCACGTAAATCTCGTAACGTGGACGCGGCAGCGGCAAGTCGGGAATTACCTTCGGGTCGAGCTTGAAGGCCAGTACCGGACGATGAGTGCCGTCCTCGTCTCGCTGGAAGAAGTTGCAGCGCAGGATGGCGAGTATGACCGCTTGGAATCTTCGCAGGATTCGGTCCTCGTCTGCATTCACGATGCCGTCGAGTCGCTTCGCCAGTCGGCTGAGAATCTGCGCTTCGGTTTTCTCGCGTGTCTCTTTGCGCAGTTTAGGGTCATGCCGCACCGCAAGGAGCTGATACAAATCGTGGGTCACGGTCGCGTTGGATTCCAGTGTGCGCTCCATGTAGCGTTGACTGAAGGGGATGCCCGCTTGCAGAAGGTAGCGACAGCAGGCGCGCAGCACGTTGATTTGGCGGATGTCGAGCTGACTCGACAACAACAGGCGGTTGAAGCCGTCGTTATCGATCAGCCCATCGCGAACGGACTGCAAGCCCTCGAGGAGTCGATCGCCGTCAACATCAACGTCAAACTTAGCGTCTGCCTTCAGCTCGATTTCGAAGTCCTGAATAGCGTTCTTTTGCGAGCTTGCGTCGCCGACGAGCCATGATTGCTCTCCCAAAAGACGCAACCCGAAGTTCTCGAACATGGGTACCAGATCGGCGATCGGCAGACTCGAGCCACGTCGGACGAGGCGAAGATGCAAACGCCCTAGGGTGTTGACGGCATCGCCTTCCGAGTGGTGGACGCGCCAGTGCATCGTGGCATTCGTGCTCGCTAGATGCTCCATCGCGTTGATGTCACGCAGCGATGTCGATGGTGAGACGGCCGTTTGATAAGCCAGTGGGAAAAGGGGTGCGTAGCGCTGGAAGAGTCGTGCTGCCGCTGCCGGCGCGATCGCGCCTTGCAAGGTCGTACGCAAGTGATCCGTCCACGTGGCGACGGCATCAGCGACTTCGCGCTCGAGGGTCGCGACTTGCGTACCTGAGAGTCTTTCGACTCCGCCTCGAATCATCACGTGCAAGCGCGCGTGATTGGACAAGGCGATCTGAACCTGCGACTCGAGATCACTGCCACCGCAGTGTCGTGTCAACAGCGCCTCGATGCGATGACGCACTTCTGTCGTGTAACGATCGCGAGGGACGAAAGCCATGCACGACCAAAACCGACCGAGCGGGTCGTGGCGCAGCATGACGCGTGTGGTTGGGCGATCATAGAGGTTGACGACACCACGGACGAAGTCGACGAGTTCGGATGGGCTGGACTGGAACAGTTCATCCCGAGGCCAGGTCTCGAGTACGGCCAGCACGGCCTTGCCGTCATGACTGCGAGGGTCGAGGCCGAATCGAGTGATGACTTCAGAGACTTTTCGGCGTACCACCGGGATGTCGTTTGGCGATGCGAAGTAAGCTGTGGCGGTCCACAGGCCGAGGAAACGATGTTCACCTCGAACACGACCTTGCGTATCAAAATCTTTGACAGTCAGATGGTCTAGATGTCCACTGCGATGGACGGTTGAGCGTAATGCCGATTTCGTGATGATCAGCGGATCTGCACTGCGCATGGCGTTGCGCAGTTCGCCCTGTAAGGTCTCGGTGCCGACCGTTTCGAGCGAGCCAGTACGCAAAATACCGAGCCCGCTGCGTTGATCTGCTTGCAGACGATCGCGATGTGCGCCCCGCATCAGGCGTTGGTATCGATAGCCGAGGAACACGAAGTGGGCTCCTTCCATCCAGTCTAGCAAGGCGATCGCCTCGTCGCGCTGCTGAGCGCGCTCGCCGCGCAAGGGGGTTTTCGCAAGCTGATCGATGGCTCGACGAACCTTGGCGCGCATGGCGATCCAGTCCGTGACGGCGAGCTGTACATGCTCGAGTGCGGCATGCAGGCGCGATTCGAGGCGCGCGGTCGACTCGGCATCCCAGAGTCGATCGATTTCATATAACTGCCAGGATTCGGCGCGGGTCCGTTCGTGTGCTACGTCATGGGTCGACAGCAAACGACCACGTCCGTCTCGTCGGACGTGTAGCACAGGGTGCACGAGCATCCGTACGGCGACACCTATTTCTGCAAAAGCGATTCCGAGAGACTCGACCAAGAACGGGCGATCATCGGTCGCAATCAGCACGAGACTGCTCGAGTCGGACACGTGCACGATCTTCAACAGCGCTTGGTCGACGCGGCGCTTATCGGCCATGCCGTAATGCAAGCTGGCAATACCGGCCAGATAAACGGCGTCGCGGGCTGCGAGATCTTCCTCGCCCACGCCGCTGAAATAACGCCGCAGTAAATCGAGCGGCATCCGATCAGCGTGGTCTTTAGCCGCCTTGATGATCCGGTCGATGAGGGTGAGACGGCGTTTGGGGAGTTGGGTCGGCATGTCAAATCTCGTCTTGAGTCGGTGGTTGAATGGTCAAGCGATTGGCTCGCTGGGTCAGCATTTGCAGCAAGCGATCGAGTTCGAGGCGTTGAGTGTCATCGAGGCCGTCGAGCAGGGCGCGCTCGTAAGCTCGCGCGATAGGAACGATTTCTTCGTAGACGCGCTGACCGTGTTCGGACAGCCGAAGTTCGGAGCGGCGACGATCTTGCGAGGTGTAGCTGCGCTCCAGTCGACCTTGTTTGAGTAAACGGGTGACGGCACGGCTCACGGCCACGGCATCCATCGCGGTCTTCGCTGCGACCTCGGCTGCCGACAGGCCTGGCTGCATACCGAGCACGGCCAAGACTCGCCATTCGGGAATGCGCAGATCAAAGCGTTCGGTGTAGCGGTTTGCAATCGCCGTGCTCACCGTATTGCTGAGCACCGAGAGCCTGTAGGGAAGAAATCGATCGAGTATCAGCAGGTCATTCATGATCTTTCGAAGGCAACGACGCGCTGGTCGATCGCTCCAAAGATCGATCGGCCGTCTGCATCCCGCATCTCTATTTTGACCTGATCGCCAGGCGACAGGAACGGGGTTGATATGGTGCCAGTACGCAGCTGTTCCACGGTTCGTTGTTCGGCGATGCAGGAGTAACCGAGTCCACCCTCGACGATAGGACGGCCAGGGCCGCCGTCGGCATCGCGATTGGATACCGTGCCGGAACCGATGATGGTACCGGCTGCGAGGCTTCGGGTCGTTGTCGCATGAGCGATGAGTGCGGGAAAGTCGAATGTCATGTCGACACCGGCATTGGCGCGTCCGAACTCTCGGCCGTTGAGTTGGACGAGTAGCGGCAGATGTGCGCGTCCGCCATCCCATGCGGTCCCCAGCTCGTCGGGCGTGACGGCGACCGGCGAGAAAGCCGAGGCCGGCTTCGACTGGAAGAAACCAAAACCTTTGGTCAGTTCGCCCGGGATCAGGCCTCGCAACGAGACATCATTCACGAGCATCAATAGTCGGATGCTCTGGCGGGCGGTGCGTTCATCGCAGGCTTGTGACACATCATCGGTGATCACGGCGAGCTCAGCCTCAAAGTCGAGACCCCATTGCGAATCCACGAATGGGATATTGTCCCTCGGTGCTAAAAATCCATCGGAGCCACCTTGGTACATCAAGGGATCACTCCAGAAAGATGGCGGCAGCTCTGCGCCGCGGGCTTTACGCACCAATGCAACGTGATTCACATATGCAGAACCGTCAGCCCACTGATAGGCACGGGGTAGAGGCGAGAGACACCCTGACGGATCGAAAGCCATGCCTTCGCCCGAGTTGACTCGCGCGCTCAGAGCTTGAAGCGACGGCTCGATCTGCGCCCAATCGTCGAGCGCTGCCTGCAGTGTCGGCGCAATCGATCGAGCGTCGAGGCAGCGTGTGAGATCGCTTGATACGACGACGAGACATCCGTCGCGGCGATGGATGGGGTCGCGCAGGCTGGCGAGCTTCATGATTCGTGCTCCGCAGATGAGTGCAACCAGGCATTGTGCTTCGGCGCCCGTTTCGTACGACTCCACTCGGCCAACATGGGTTCTGCGTTGGCGCGCGCTTTGGCTGTCGTTTCGTCGCTTGCGGTGTTGCAGGTCAACTCCAGACGATGACCATTTGGATCGAAAAAATAAATCGAGCAGAACAAGCCATGGTCTGTGGGTCCGACGACCTCGATGCCGCGATCGACCAAGCGTGTTCGAGCGAGGGTCAGCGTGGTGAGATCGGCTACCTCGAAGGCAATGTGCTGGACCCATTGCGGCGTGTTTGGATCGCGACCCATCGGTGGCCGAGTCGGCAACTCGAAGAAGGCGAGCACGTTGCCACCACCGGCATCTAGAAAGACATGCATGTAGGGGTCGTGTTCGCCAGTAGAGGGCACTCGATCCTCAGCGAAGGCAACGGTGAATTCCATGCCGAGTACATCGCGATAGAACTCGACGGTTTCGCGCGCGTCGTTACAGCGGTAGGCCACGTGGTGAATGCGTCGTGTAAGGCTCATACGGCGTTGCTCTCGGTGCGCAGAGAGCCTCGACGTAGCTGGTCGCGTTCCAGTGATTCGAACAATGCTTTGAAGTTACCCTCACCGAAGCCTTCATCGCGCTCGCGCTGGATGAACTCAAAGAAAAGCGGGCCCACCATGCACTCGGAGAAGATCTGCAGCAGCAGTCGCTTGTCGCCGCGAGTGTCGCCATCGAGAAGGATGCCGCGCTCCTGCAGCTTTGCGACGGGCTGATCGTGCCCCGGTAGACGATCTTCGAGCGCCTCGTAGTACGTGGCGGGCGGTGCCGACATCAAGGGCACGCCGCGCGCTCGCAGTCGGTCGACGGTGGCGCATAAATCGGTGGTGGCCAAGGCGATATGCTGGATGCCCTCGCCATTGAAGCGCATCAAAAATTCTTCGATCTGCCCGCCGCCTTTGCCGTCTTCCTCATTTAGAGGAATACGAATGCGATTGTCGGGCGCCGTCATTGCGCGAGCCTGCAGACCAGTGTGTGCACCCTGGATATCGAAGTGCCGGATCTCACGAAAGTTGAATAGTCGCTCGTAGAACCCGGCCCAGTGTGTCATGCGTCCACGATAGACGTTGTGGGTGAGGTGATCGATATGCGTGAGGCCGACGCCGATGGGTGCGCGATCGGCTCCAGGCAAGAACGTGAAGTCGATATCGTAGATGCTGCTGCCGTCGTGATATCGATCGATGAGATAGAGCGCAGCGCCACCGATGGCGCGTACTGCGGGTAGACGTAGCTCCATCGGTCCCGTCGGAACCTCGATGGGTTGGGCGCCAAGCTTCAACGCCCTCGAGTAGGCGTGATGCGCGTCGCGAACGCGAAAGGCCATGCCGCAGGCGCCGGGCCCATGCTCTTCGGCGAAGTAGGCGGCCTGGCTGGCCGGTTCGCTGTTGAGGACGAAATTGATCCCGCCTTGGCGAAACAGGGTGACCTGCTTGGAGCGGTGACGGGCAACTAGGCTAAAGCCCATGGCTTCGAAGACGGGCTCGAGGACGCCGGGTTGCGGGGAGGCGAACTCGACGAACTCGAAGCCGTCGAGGCCCATGGGGTTATCGCGAGGCGAAGTGGCTGGATTCATGCGCGGCATTATAGTTTCAACTGAAACTATTTTGTTTCGTGGACAGTTCGAACCCGGATCTCTATAGTTATGCAATGTTGAGTAACTCTGAAATCAAGTACGATTCGGAGTTCATGGTTCGCGCGCTGCGGGCCGTGGCTGACCCGGCGCGTTTGCGACTGCTGCGCCTTTGCAGCGATCAACCCACCAGTGTCTCCGAGCTTGCCGCCGCCACGGCCGACAGCGAGCCGAACGTCTCCCGGCAACTCAAGCAGCTCGCGCTCGCGGGTTTGCTACGGCGCGTGCGGCGAGGTCAGCGTGTCGAGTACCTGCCGGTCGCCGACCTCGGCTTCGCCCGCGACTTGCTCGGTCTCTTGTTGCAGCGACTCGATCCAGATGATCCGGCGCTACGCGAGGCTCGCGCGCGGCTGCGGGCTATCGAGGTCGCCGCGCGTAATCCCGCTTTGCTACGCGCAGCAACTCACGAGTGGCTGCAGACAGGGCGCCTCGGGCGCACTCTGCGTGTCGCCATCGAAGGGGAGTTGATGCGCGATCTCTCCGGTGCGCGCGTGCTCGCTCGTACCCAGCATCGCGAGTTGCTCGAGAGTCTCTCGAGCTCGGATGCGCAATTGACACTGCGTGCGCGTGACAAACACGAACTCGCACTGCTGAAGGCTTGGTCGCAGGATCAACCTGCTGGCTTGGAAGTTCGAGCCAATTCTGAGCTGCGGCAGCAAGAGCGTTTCGATGTCGTAATCGACATGCCGCTCGCCGGTGAGATCAAAGACTCGGCGCAGTTGGCGAGTCTCATATCGCGGGCGCGTACCCAATTGTCCGACGACGGCATTCTTTGGTGTGCCATTCCGTACGACTTGCTGGAGCAGGCTGGCGGTGCGCCGCCGACGCGCTTGCGTGAGTTGTTGCAGGAATTGGCCTTCGACTGCCAGTCGTTGATCCCGGTGGAAGCCGAGGGTCGTCATCTGCTTGTTTTTCGTGCCCGCGTCCGAGCTCGTCGAGCCGCAGTGGCGTCAGGGCTATCCGTATCTGCTTGAGGAGTGTGGCGTCAATGTCATCGAGTTCGATCCGTGTGTCGTTCGAGTTTTTTCCGCCCGCTGATGCGGCGATGGAGGCCACGCTGTGGCAGTCGGTACAGCGTCTTGCACCACTCTCGCCACACTTCGTGTCGGTGACGTATGGTGCCGATGGTTCGACGCGCGACCGGACGCATCAGCTCGTCAGTCGCATTCAACACGAGACTCAGTTGACCGGTGCGCCGCATCTGACCTGTGTTGGGGCCACCCGCGAGGAGGTGCTCGAGGTCGCACGCCAGTATTGGCGTGAGGGAATTCGGCATATCGTCGCCCTGCGAGGTGATGCGCCGCAGGGCGCAACACAGTACGAGCCACATCCAGACGGTTATGCCTACGCGTCGGATCTCGTGGCCGGCTTGCGATCGGTTGCCGATTTCGACATTTCGGTCGCTGCTTACCCGGAGACTCACCCCGAGGCGCCATCGGCTGAAGCCGATCTGGATAATCTGCGCAAGAAAATCGATGCCGGCGCATCTCGAGCCATCACACAGTTTTTTTTCGATACCGACGATTACCTGCGCTTCCGCGATCGCTGTGTCGCTGCCGGTATCCACGTTAGTATCGTTCCCGGGATCTTGCCGATCACGCGTTTCCCCCAAGTGACGCGGTTCGCCGCGCGCTGCGGCGCGAAGATTCCGAACTGGCTTGCCGAGCGATTTGCGGGTCTTGATGACGACGCGGAGACCCGTCGTTTGATTGCGGCGAACGTCGCGATCGAGCAGGTGTCCCGATTGCGCCATCACGGTGTCGACGAATTCCATTTCTACACGCTGAATCGCGCCGAGCTGACTTACGCTATTTGCCATGCGTTGGGTCTGCGTCCTGTCACGGGTGCCGCATGAGTGCCGCGATGCCGTGTGGCTGTGAGTCGCACGCTGCACATATCGACGAGATGGCGCATTCCGGTGCGCCGGGTGCTACTGCCACCGCTGTGCCCTTCGCGATCGAGTCGCTTGACGAGCGTGCCCGCGACGAGCGGGTGCGTCGACTGCGCGGGTCGATTGAAGAGCGCATTTTGATTATCGACGGCGCGATGGGCACGATGATCCAGCGCCATCGCCTCGATGAGATGGGCTATCGCGGTCAAAGATTCGCTGACTACGGTCGCGATATACGCGGCAACAACGACTTGTTGACGCTGACGCAGCCCAAAATCATCGCTGATATTCACCGCGCCTACTTTGAGGCCGGCGCCGACATCGTCGAAACCAACACTTTCAATTCGACGACGGTCGCTCAGGGCGACTACGGCATGGAAGCGCTGG
>CAIVYV010000238.1 GCA_903910215.1 uncultured Pseudomonadota bacterium | reverse complement strand
CGCTGCATGTTCGAGCCCATCAGCGCGCGGTTGGCGTCGTCGTGCTCGAGGAACGGAATCAGCGACGCGGCGACCGACACGATCTGCTTCGGCGACACGTCCATGTAGTTGATGCGCTCGCGCGGCATCAACGTGAACTCGTTCTGGAAGCGGCAGGAGACGAGCTCGTCGGCAAGGTTGCCCGAGCCGTCGGCGTTCGCGTTGGCCTGCGCGATCGCGAACTCGCCCTCTTCGATCGCCGACAGAAAGTCGATCTTGTCGGTGACGCGGCCATTCTCGACACGGCGATACGGCGTCTCGAGGAAGCCGTATTGGTTCGTGCGCGCATAGACCGACAACGAGTTGATCAAACCGATGTTCGGGCCTTCCGGCGTTTCGATCGGACAAACACGACCGTAATGGGTCGGGTGCACGTCACGGACTTCGAAGCCCGCACGCTCGCGAGTCAGACCACCTGGGCCCAACGCCGAAACGCGACGCTTGTGCGTCACTTCGGAGAGCGGGTTGTTCTGATCCATGAACTGGCTGAGCTGCGAGGAGCCGAAGAATTCTTTGACGGCTGCAGCCACCGGCTTCGCGTTGATCATCTCCTGCGGCATGAGCGGCTCGCTCTCGGCGATGTTCAAACGCTCCTTGACCGCGCGCTCGACGCGCACGAGACCGACGCGGAAAGCGTTCTCGGCCATTTCACCGACCGAACGCACGCGACGATTGCCTAGGTGATCGATATCGTCGACCGTGCCATCACCGTTGCGGATGGCGATCAACACCTTCAGCACATCGAGGATGTCTTCTTTCGAGAGCACGCTCGAACCCAAGATCTCCTTGCGACCGACGCGGCGGTTGAACTTCATGCGACCGACGCCCGACAGGTCGTAGCGCTCGGCGTTGAAGAACAGGTTCGAGAAGAGATTCTCGGCAGCATCACGGGTCGGCGGCTCGCCGGGACGCATCATGCGGTAGATCTCAACCAGCGCCTCGAGGCGATTCTTGGTCGGATCGATACGCAGCGTATCGGACACGTACGGACCGCGATCGAGATCGTTGACGTACAGCGTGCGAACTTCGGTGATGCCCGACTCGATCATTTTCTCGGCCGAGGCAGCCGTGATGACTTCGTTGGCCTTGGCGATGATCTCGCCGGTGTCGGTGTTCACGACATCGTGCGCGAGGATCTTGCCGTAGATGTAGTCACGCGGAACCGCGAGCTTGCTGACGCCGGCATCTTCGAGCTGGCGCACGTGACGCGCGGTGATACGACGGCCTTCCTCGACGACCACTTGATCGCCGATGCGGATTTCGAAGCTCGCCGTCTCGCCACGCAGGCGCGCCGGCACGAGCTCGAGGGCGGTGTCGTCCTTCGAGATGAAGAAGGTGTTCTTGTCGAAGAAGGTGTCGAGGATCTCACCTTCGTTCATGCCAAGCGCACGCAGGATGATCGACACCGGCAGCTTGCGGCGACGATCGATGCGCGCGAAGACGCAGTCCTTGGCATCGAATTCGAAATCGAGCCATGAACCACGGTAAGGAATGATACGGGCGCTGAACAACAGCTTGCCCGAGGAATGCGATTTGCCGCGGTCGTGATCGAAGAACACGCCGGGGCTGCGATGCAACTGCGAAACGATGACGCGCTCGGTACCGTTCACGACGAACGTTCCGTTGTCGGTCATCAGCGGCAGTTCGCCGAGGTAAACCTCTTGCTCGCGCACGTCTTTGACGGGCTTCTTCGGGCCCGAGGCTTCCTTGTCGTAAACGATGAGGCGGACCTTCACGCGCAAGGGCGCAGCGTAGGTCAGACCGCGGAGTTGGCACTCCTTGACGTCGAACACCGGCTCACCGAGTCGGTAGCTGACGTACTCGAGTACCGCATTGCCCGAATAGCTCGAGATCGGGAAGACGGTCTTGAACGCCGCATGCAGACCGACATCTTCACGCGTTTCCTCGACCTTGTCGGCCTGCAGGAATTGACGATAAGAGTCGAGCTGGATGGCGAGCAAATACGGCGTCTCGAGGACGCTGCCCTGCTTGCCAAAGTTCTTGCGGATGCGCTTCTTCTCGGTAAAGGAGTAAGCCATCGGTCACCTCACACTTTCAAACTAGACGGAGACGACGAGGCAACCGAGGCCTTTCAGCCCCGGTTGCCACGCATCTCGCGATACGAAGGTAATTCCCACCACGCGAGCGGCGGGGATTACTTGATCTCGACCTT
>CAIVYV010000237.1 GCA_903910215.1 uncultured Pseudomonadota bacterium | reverse complement strand
ATCTGTCGTTTGAGGAAGCAGCGACACTGCCTTGCGCGGCTCTCACCGCATGGAACGGACTCGTCACGCGTGGCGGTCTTCGTACAGGCGACCACATTTTGCTGCAAGGAACCGGAGGCGTTTCGATCTTCGGTCTCCAATTGGCGGTAGCACACGGCGCGAAAGCCATCATCACGAGCTCGAGCGACACCAAGCTGACTCGTGCAAAAGATCTTGGCGCGAGCCATCTTATCAACTACCGCAACACGGCCGAGTGGGCTCCCCTCGTGCGCACGGCAACAGGCGGAGTTGGAGTTCATCATGTGCTCGAAGTCGGCGGAGTTGGCACCCTGGCGCAATCGCTCGCTTCGCTCGCGCACGGGGGTCATATCGCCATCATCGGTGGGCTCGCCGGATTCGGCGGCGAAATATCCGCTGCAGCTATGATCGGTCGAAGCACGAGCGTATCCGGCATCTTCGTTGGCTCGCGCGCCAACTTTGAAACCATGAACGCCTTCATCAGCCAACATCAGATCAAGCCTGTCATTGACCGAACTTTTGACTTTGCGCAAGCGGACGCCGCATTCGTCTACATGGAGAATGGCAACCATTTCGGCAAAATCGTCATTCGGCATGGATGATGGATCTGCAGGAATTTTTTGAGCAAGAGCGCGGTGCCGGCGCTGATCTTGTCATCGCCCTCGTTGTCGCCACCGAGGGATCTACCTACCGAAAACCAGGCGCGTTCATGCTGCTCTCATCGAGTGGCCGTCGCGCAGGCTTACTGAGCGGCGGCTGTCTCGAAGGAGACTTGCATGAGCACGCCCTGAAAATGTTGGTTGATGATCGTCGTTGCATGATGCATCGCTACGACAATCGCAGTAGTGACGACCCTATTTGGGGTCTTGGTCTCGGATGCGAAGGATCGATGACTATCTTCTTGCTACGCTGCGGCATGGGTGACAGCTACGAACCGCTCACCTCAATTTTCAGCAGCCTGGCGCAAAACCAAGCCGTTGATCTCTTGGTCGACTTGCGTAACGGCGGAGTTATTGCTACGGATTCAGCAGTATCCGCACAAACCTCGTCTATCGATTGTTTTCGCTTGAGGGTCGCTCCACCTCTACGACTACTCATATGCGGTGCAGGCCCAGATGCCGAACCGCTCTTCGAATTTGCGTATCGACTCGGCTGGAGAGTGACTCTGCTCGATCATCGTCCAGCTTATGCAGTGCCGCATCGATTCAGCAGCGCCGAGCTCGTCAAACAAGTCGAACTCAACGAATGGGCGCAGGGTTTCGATCTCGAGCGATACTCGGCTGCGGTCGTGATGAGCCATCATCTAGGTGCAGACGTTCAATATCTATCAGGGCTCGCTCGCTCAATGATTCCATACATCGGGCTACTCGGCCCTCCGGCGAGAAGAGAAAGACTGCTCGCGGACCTTGGACCACTTGCCAGAGATCTGACAACCAGACTTCGAGCGCCTGTCGGACTGAATTTGGGCGGCCGAACACCCGAAGCGATTGCGCTGTCGATCGTTGCAGAAATCCAAGCCGCGTTCAGCCTGAACGCGGTTTGATTCGCCGAGTTGGCTCTGCTTGTAGTGGATCTTCGGGCCAGTAGTGCCGAGGATATCGGCCTCGCATGTCCTTGCGCACATCGGCGTAGGCATTACGCCAGAAACTCGCCAAATCAGAGGTGATTTGCAGCGGCCGCTGTGCAGGTGAAAGGAGTTTGAAAGTAACGGGAATTTTTCCGAGCGCCAGTCTTGGCGTCGTCGCAAGACCAAAAACCTCTTGCATGCGCATGGAAGCGCAGGGCGCAAGATCATCGATGTAATCGATGCGAATACGACTGCCGGTCGGCACTACGATATGCGTCGGCAACCAGTCATCAAGCCGCCGCACCCCATCAGCTCCGATACGAAACTGCAAAGCTTCCAGCAACGGCAGCTTGGAGAGATGTGCTCGACGCGTGATCCCATCGAGCCAAGGCGACAGCCAAGTATCGATGCTTTGAATCAACGCACCATCGGACATCTCTGGCCAAGTCTGGGTTCCAGACAAATCGAGGCGACGCGCCATCTCGGCACGAGCACAAAACGATCGACTCTCATCTGACCATGGCAAAGCCGACAGTCCCATCTCCCGAACGCCATCGAGCATCGCGCGTAGCAAGTCGGAAGCATCATCAAGTCGTCGTGGTGTTTCCTCGATGATCAACGCATCGAGCCTCACCACGTTGCGTGCAACGACACACTGCTCTTGGGATGACCAAAATGTTTCGGTAGCTTGTTGCCAACGATGAGCCGTCGCTGCCTCAAGCATCTCACCGGAGAGGCCTGCTGCCAGTCGAATCTGCGCCTCACGACCCCGATCATCCAGATCGATCGCAACGAGAAAATCACACTTTCCCAAGCGATCTGCGTTCGAAATGACAGCCCCTTTGCCATTGGCGAGCAAGAACTTACCGGTGCTACCGGGACGACGCTGCGCGATTCGATCGGGATAGGCCAAGGCGAGCAGCCCACCAGCATCGAGAAATGGTCGTACGCTGCTAACCTGCTCACTGGCCATTCGCTTTTCGAATTGCCCCGATAACTTTCGTGCTCGGGCGAGCGCGGACTGATCGATGCCGACGCCTCTCGACGGCTGGTCGAGTAAGTCCAGTCGACTCGTGATATCGACATCCTCAGCACGACGCAGAATGTCGCGCTCAGCCAGTAACGCGGCCAATCTCGCGCCATCGCGCTCGACGCCACGATGTCGACTCTCAATCAGCAAATGCGCCAATCTGGGGTGTACCGGCCAGCTTGCCATCGCGCGCCCATGACTGGTGATGCGGCCCTGCTGATCCAGTGCGCCCAGCGCGCGTAAAGTATTGCGAGCGCTGTCCAGCACGGCTCGTGGTGGCACATCTAACCAAGACAAACGAGCCGGGTCGAGCACGCCCCACTCGGCGAGATCCAGAGCGAGAGGCATCAAATCCGCCTCGATGAGCTCGGCTGGCGTATACGCACTCAAACTGCGCTCGGCCCCTTCACTCCAGAGACGATAACAAACGCCCGCAGCTACACGTCCTGCACGGCCCGCTCTCTGCGCTGCCGAAGCACGCGAAATCCGGCGAGTCTCCAGCCGCGACATTCCCGATGCAGGGTCAAAGACAGCACGCCGGACCAAGCCACTGTCGATGACGACACGGATACCGGGCAAGGTCAGGCTGGTCTCAGCAATATTGGTCGAAAGAATCACGCGGCGAACACCTGACTGCACGCGCAATGCATCATCTTGCGATTCAGCTGATAGATCGCCGTGCAAAGGTAGCGCCTGTGCTTTCTTCGAAATGAAATCGGGTGCCGACTCGATGAACTCTTTGACTCGACGAATCTCCGCCATACCCGGCAAGAAGACGAGTATGTCGCCCTCACATTCACGAAGTGCTCGTAGCACGGCGAGGCCCGTCATGCGCTCGACGGAGTCCGCTTCTCCAGGCAGGAGTGGAAGACCCTTTCCCAAGTAACGGATGTCGACAGGGAAGCTGCGCCCGGCGCTGCTGATAACGGGTGCATCCGCCGTGGAATTCGACGCCAGTAACTTGGCGACGGCAACCCCATCGAGAGTGGCAGACATCACGAGAATTCTCAGATCGGTACCGAGCGTCGCACGCGAATCGAGACATAAAGCCAATCCGAGGTCAGCATTGAGGCTGCGTTCGTGAAACTCATCGAAGATAACGATGGCGACATTCTCCAGCGCAGGATCCGACTGGAGCAGACGACTCAATACGCCTTCAGTCACCACCTCGATTCGCGTTCGACGGCTCACGCGGGTCTCAAGCCGCATGCGATAACCCACGGTCTCACCGACATCTTCACCCAGCGTACTAGCCATACGCTGGGCCACCGCACGTGCTGCTAGACGGCGTGGCTCGAGCATCAGGATCTTTCGATCTCGTAGCCACGGCTCATCGAGCAAAGCCAATGGGACGACCGTGCTCTTGCCTGCCCCGGGTGGCGCCTCTAGCACCACTCCCGCATGTGCACGCAGCGCAGCTTTCAGCGCCACGAGAGACTCGAGAATCGGAAGTTCGGGCAACGTGATCACAGGATGGATAAAAGCCATTGCGACGGAGTGCCGAATTGTATGCAATCGGCGCTCATGCGGTTCCTCAAACGCGCGCTCTGGCTCTGTACTACCCTACTGGCGATTTTGTGGGCAGGCCTCACGATCTGGGCTTATTGGCCCCATCCGCCCGAACAAGCGGTTACCTCGCTCGCACAGAAAGAAGATCGATTCGTTTCGGTCGACGGATTGACTTTCCGTTACCGAGAGTGGGGCAGCAAACAAACCAATCGTGCCTCACTGTTATTGATACACGGCTTCGGAAACTCACTGCAGAGTTTTCGCTCCCTCGCGCCTTTGTTGGCGCAAACCCACCATGTCATTGCAATCGATATGATTGGATACGGCTTATCAGAGAAGCCGATCGACTATGACTATCACAATGGGCCGCAAGCCCTGATGCTGATACGCGCCGCACGCCAACTGGATCTCAATGACATCGTCTACGTGGGTCACTCGCTCGGCGGCGCCGTTGCCCTGCAGGCTGTCGTTCAAGACGAACGCGCAATCGGTCTCGTACTGCTGAATCCAGGAATCATCAGTACCGGAGTCCCTAAAATCGTTCAGATCACGCTACCGCCGTTACCACGGATGTCAGCCAAGCTTTTTGCGAGCCGTGAGTTCAGAGGCCGCTTCCTGAAGAATTCGTATGTGAATCCCGAGATCGTCACCGAACAAGTCATCGATGATGTGATGCTGGCGGCGCGCAGCGAGGGCTATATGCGCGCCACGACTTCGCTGATGGCGCAGTATCGCGAGGGCGAAGAAATCGCGCTTGCTGCCAAGGTGACGGTGCCGGTTTTGATTCCTTGGGGTGATCAGGATCGAAACAAGCCTTTGCAAGAGGCAACGGAACTACAAGATCTGTTACCCGACTCGACGCTCGTCCGGTTCGCCAATGCCGGACATTATGTCCATGAAGAAGCGCCGATCGAAGTTGCGCAAGCGATCGTCGATTGGCTCAATCAGCCAGCGCTCGTGAACGCCAAATCGAAATAGCCGCGAAGACCCAAGTCAGAATCAACGTACCACCGCCAATCGGAGCTAACATCGCAATCCCCTTCGGCGCTCCGAAGGTCAGCGCGTAGATGCTGCCGCAAAAGATCAGCATCCCAAGTAATAGTGCGACGGCAATTCGACGAAAGGAACGATTCGACGGATCTTTCCATTGCAAAAAGCCGATACCCATCAGTCCGAGTGAGTGGAAGAATTGATAAGTGACGGCGATATCAAAACTTGCAAAACGTTCAGGAGTCAGGATGGGTCGCAGCGCATGAGTTCCGAAAGCGCCAAGAGCCGTCGCCATCGCAAGCGATAGTGCAGCAGCAACCCAGATTGCGCGCGCTTTCATCGCGATCGTTCCACCTGTCGCCAAGCCAGATCAGCCATCAGTTCTACATTGCCCGCATATTCCTTCGCTTTGGGACTGACTGCCGTTCCACGAGCAAGACGCCCACGAATTCCATGAAAGATACCGGCCAATCGAAACATACAAAACGCAACGTAATAATCGAGACCGGGGATATCCGAAATTCCGCGGCGCCGACAGTAGCTATCAATGTACTCACACTCCGACGGCAGTCCGTGCTTTGCCAGATCGATGTTCATCAATCCCGGGATAGCCGCCGATGGCACGCGATACATCATGAAGTTATAGGCGAAGTCTGCCTCCGGATTGCCGATCGTCGACAACTCCCAATCGAGCACACCGAGCACTCGAGCCTCATCTTTGGCGAATACCATGTTGTCGATACGGAAATCGCCGTGCACCAAAGTCGGTGCCGGCTCGACCGCGGGAGCGTTGACTGGCAGCCACTCGATTAATTGCTCCATGGCAGGCACCCGTCCTGCAACATCGATATCGGCAAGATAGAGTTTTGACCAACGGGCAACCTGACGTGCTACGTAGCCCTCCGCCTTTCCGTAATCGGCAAGACCAACCGAATTGATATCGACGCGATGTAGATCAGCCAAAGTTTCAGCCATCGCGAAAAAGACTGGCTTGCGCTCAGACACGTCGAGCTCAGGCAGGCTCGGGTCCCAGAATATTCGGCCATCCAGACAATCCATGACGTAAAACGCGGTCCCTATGACGCTAACGTCTTCGCAGAGCACCCAGGTCTTGGCAACCGGGAATCCCGTCGTCTGTAACGAGTTCATGACACGAAACTCACGCTCGATCGCGTGCGCCGACGGCACGAGCACACCGGGCGGCTTGCGACGTAGCGCAAACGAGTGCGTACGCCCAGCCAGTTGCGCATCCACTCGATAGGTAGGATTGGACTGACCGCCTGAGAATTGCGTGACCCTGTCGATTCGCGAGAGCCCGGGAATTGCTCCTGTCAAATAAACCTCGAGCGCATCAACGTCGAGCTCGAGACCGGGACGGAAATGATGTGGCGAGCTCATGGCCTAGGGTTCCGTTTCGAGCGAACGTGTTGAGTTCGGAAAGGCTTTCTTTGTCCTTCTTGCATACCGCCCGTCCCCGCAGGTTGCCATGCGGGAACCAGATGCTGTTTGCCCGGCCCGATCAAATCGGCGCGACCCATGCGTCGCAGCGCTTCGCGCAAGGTCGGCCAATTATTGGCATCGTGATAACGCAAAAAGGCCTTGTGCAAGCGGCGAACCTTCAAACCCTTGGGAATGACCACTTCTTCACTGCTACGCGAGACGCGTCGCAGCGGATTTTTGCCGGAGTGGTACATCGCCGTAGCCGTTGCCATTGGCGAGGGCAAAAAAGCCTGCACTTGATCGGCTCGAAACCCGTTGCGCTTCAACCAAAGAGCTAGCTCGAGCATATCTTCGTCCGTTGTGCCCGGATGCGCAGCGATGAAATACGGGATTAGGTACTGCTCTTTGCCAGCCTCGCGAGAATAGCGATCGAACAACTCTTTAAATCGATCATAGGTGCCGATCCCAGGCTTCATCATTTTCGATAGCGGGCCTTCGCCGATCGCTTCCGGCGCAATTTTCAGATAGCCGCCAACATGGTGCTGCGCCAATTCCTTCACATACTCAGGAGACTCGATGGCAAGGTCATACCGAACACCTGAGGCGATCAGCACCTTCTTGATGCCCGGCAAGCTGCGCGCCTTGCGATAAAGCTGGATGAGCGGCGTGTGATCGGTGTTGAGATTCGGACAAACACCGGGATAAACACAGGATGGCCTGCGACACGCACTCTCGATTTCACGACTCTTGCAGGCGAGACGATACATGTTGGCCGTCGGACCGCCGAGATCGGAGATCACGCCTGTGAAGCCCGGTACCGTGTCACGAATCTTCTCGATCTCGCGCAGCACCGAAGCTTCGGATCGACTCTGGATGATGCGGCCCTCATGCTCGGTGATGGAGCAGAAAGTGCAACCTCCGAAACATCCGCGCTGGATCGCAATCGAGAAGCGGATCATCTT
>CAIVYV010000236.1 GCA_903910215.1 uncultured Pseudomonadota bacterium | reverse complement strand
GAAGCGATCAACGGCAACATTGCGTTCAGCATCATGATCGGCCAGTCCGTCATCTATCAGCGTCTCGACCTTGGCTTTGAGCCGGCGCTGATCGGCGCCGTTGCATCGATCGGATTCCTTGGCGGCGCAATCGGCAGCATCCTTGCGCCGCGCGCCGTGAAGCGCATCGGCTTCGGTCGCCTCCTCTTCTGGGACGCGGTGCTCTTTGGTTGCGTGGAGTTCCTCCTGCCGCTCGCCGGTATTGCGCCGCGCGCGTTCGCCTTCCCGATCGTTGCCGTGAACTACTTCATCGGCGGATTCCTGTTGCTGCTGTATGTGGTCCCCGCAACCGCCTTCAGGCAACAGGTGGTGCCGGATCGACTCCTTGGTCGCGTGATGTCGGTGAACCGTGTGGCAACGTGGGGCTTCGGCGCTACGTTCGGCTTCTTCATCGGCGGCGTCATCGCAGAGGCCACCTCGCGCCCCGTGGCGCTGCTCGTCTCCGCGGTGATTCAGACCACCGTGCCGCTGCTCATGTTCGGCTTCGGCAGCTTCCGCTCTATCAAGACCATTGAAGAGGCGGTAGCATTGGACAACAAGAAGCACGCGCACTAGCGCGCGCCCTAGCGTCAGCAACAACTAAAGGAGCGGTCGGATGTGCAAGAAGGTCACCTGCGACACCTGCCACAAGCCAACCTGGGAGGGTTGCGGCGAACACATTGAGGACGCCCTGAAGGACGTGCCAACCAGCGAACGCTGCACCTGCCCGCGCGAAGAGGAGAAGAAGTAGCGCGCTAAGCGCGCACCGTCTCGCCCCACTGGTTTGAACCGGCGTCGCTCTTGGTGGCGAGCCAGACGATCAACACGATCCAGCCAATGATCGGGATCAGGCCAATGAGCAACCACCAGCCGCTCTTCCCAATGTCATGCATGCGTCGAACGCCGAGCGCAATCCCTGGGATGAACGTGGCGATCCCGAAGAGCGTCTGCAGCAGGTCGCCAGGGAAGAGCACATCGAGCACCCCCGCCGCCGCACTCGCGATCAGCGTGAAGAGCACGAACCACCAGTACTCCGACCGGCTCGCCCGCCCCGAGATCTGCGCGTACGCCCCCGTAGTCATGTTCCGCTTCACCGACTGCACGAACTCCATCTGACACCTCCACTAGTGGCGGCAGGAGCGCCGCGCTCAGCGCAATGCTACCGCACTGATTTGGTGTATTGGCGGCTGAGACTACTTGCTTGGAGGACCGAACTGGTTGGCCTTCTTGTCACCAGCAGTGACAGACCAGACGAAAACTAGAATTGTTCCGACAAGCGGAATCAAATTCAGAAGGAGATACCACCCACTTCGGTTTGTGTCATGCAGCCGTCGCACGGAAACTGCAATTCCAGGGATGATCAAGAACAGATACGCAAGTGTGGTGAGCACGGCGCTGCCTGATGCGACATCAACCACAACTGCCACGATCAGTAGAAGTGTGCTCGCAACCACAAACCACCAGTACTCCGATCGGCTTGCCCGTCCGGAGAACTGCGCATAGGTTCCCGTTGTGAGATTCCTCTTTGCTGATTCAACTAGTTCCACGATCTACCTCCAATTTCTTTGCGACGCTTGGCCGCGGTGGAGCGATTATGACCATTAGTCAGATTCTTGGATACCCCAGGTCCTTCTCGTGCCACCTAACTGGCACGCGCATGAGGCAAACTCATCGCATGCTGTGGATCGGAGCAATCTTCGGAGCGCTGTTCGGCTGGATTGGGATCCTGGTCGCTGCCCTCTTCTGGGCCACCCTGGCGATTTTCAAGCTCATCTGGGCGCTCACTCTCTTCGCCTTCCAGGCCCTGCTCTGGGTTGGGGCTGCGCTGCTAGTTGCGGCCAGATGGCTTGCGCAGCGATTGGGACAGGCTCCCCCAACACCCGCTCCGACGTCCAAGAAGGTCTCTACGCGATCCGGCTTGAAGCCAAAGCGAATCAAGCCACGGTCGAAAAGGAGTTGACGGTCGCACGCTCCTGAGGGAGCCTCAGCGCGTACTATCAGGCACGTACCAAGCGCGTACCAAAAAGGGGCAACATGTTTGAGCAGACCTTTAAGAACATCGACGACATCCTGCATAAGGATGCTGGCTGCACGAGCGAGCTCGACTACACCGAGCAGTCGTCGTGGCTGCTCTTCCTGAAGTACCTGGACGCCCTCGAGCAGGACAAGGCCACCGAGGCTGCCCTCCAGAAGAAGAGCTACACGCACATCATTGACGAGAAGTACCGCTGGTCAACATGGGCGGCACCTAAGGGCACGAATGGCAAGATTGACCACAACAAAGCCGCCACGGGACCCGACCTGATCGACTACGTCAACCAGAAGCTGATCCCGTACCTGCGATCCTTTAAGGAGAAGGCAACGAGCCCAGACACCATTGAATACAAGATCGGCGAGATTTTTAGCGAGATCAGCAACCGCATTCAGAGCGGGTACAACCTGCGCGAAGTGATTGACCACATCGACGAGCTGGAGTTCGGTGCCCAGACGCAGAAGCACGAACTCTCACACCTCTACGAGGCGAAGATCAAAAACATGGGGAACGCCGGCCGAAATGGTGGCGAGTACTACACGCCCCGCCCGCTCATTCGCGCGCTGATAAAAGTTGTTGACCCAAAGATCGGCGAAACGATCTGCGACCCCGCCGTAGGCTCAGCCGGCTTCTTGTGTGAGGCGTATGAGTACCTTAAGGAACAGAACCCAAAGCGCACGACCGAGCAGGATCAAATTCTGCAGAAGAGCACCTTCTACGGCAAGGAGAAGAAGTCACTCGCCTACGTGATCGCGATCATGAACATGATCCTGCACGGCATTGAGACACCGAACATCCTGCACACCAACACGCTCGCCGAGAACTTGGCCGACGTGCAGGAGAAGGATCGCTTTGACATCATTCTTGCGAACCCGCCGTTCGGTGGGAAAGAGCGCGCCGAGGTGCAGCAGAACTTCCCGATCCGTACCGGCGAAACCGCATACCTCTTCCTACAGCACTTCATCAAGATTATGAAGGCGGGCGGTAGGGGCGGCGTGGTGATCAAGAACACCTTCCTCTCCAACACCGACAACGCCTCGGTTGCCCTGCGCAAGAAGCTGCTCGAAGAGTGCAACCTGCACACGATCATGGACTGCCCGAGCGGCACCTTCCTCGGCGCAGGCGTGAAGACGGTGATCCTCTTCTTTGAGAAGGGTGCCCCTACGCGCAAGGTTTGGTATTACCAGCTCGATCCAGGTCGCAGTATGGGAAAGACGAACTCGCTTAACGATGACGACCTTACTGACTTCGTAACCCTGCAGAAGAAGAAAGCCGAATCACCAAAGAGCTGGAGCATAGATGCATCCACCCTCAATCAGGACACATTTGACCTATCGGCGAAGAACCCAAACACGCCGGAGGAAGCACCACTGAAGACGCCGGAGGAGATCCTGAAGGATATCGCCGCGCTTGACGCCGAAGGTGCAGAGGTGCTGAAGAGGCTTAAGGCGCTGCTATGACGCGTGACCTCGCGCACTACCCACTCTCGGAGCTTGTTATCGAGCGACCAAAATCAACAATTAGAGTGCGTGACTCCAGCGAAATAGGTCCGGTTCCCTTTTATACGAGCGGCATCAAGATCGCGCGTCATATCGAGAGCCTGTGTTCAGGCGAGAACATCTTTATCGCGACGGGCGGGAAGGCAAACTTTCAGTATCTAGATGGGCCAGCCGCTTATTCAACAGATACCTACGTGATTACTGGCACAAATCGCATTGAAACTAAGTTCCTGTATTACTTTTTGACCTCTCAAACTGAATTCATTGATGAAAACTTGTTTCGGGGTGCGGCACTTAGGCATCTATCCCGGCCAGAGTTCAAGGCACTACAGGTACCACTTCCGTCACTGCTCGAACAGCAGCGCATTGTGCGCCTGCTTGACGAAGCGATTGAGCGGATCACTGTCGCCAAGGCCAACGCCGAAAAAAACATTCGAAACTCCCGCGTTCTCTTTGAAAGCCGCTTACAGGCCGAAATTCAAAACTGTTTTGACAATGCTGAAACAACAAAGCTTGAGAATCTTTGCGCCCCAGATGCACCAATCATTTATGGAATTCTGCAACCTGGGCCACATCAACCCAGCGGCATCCCGTTTGTTCGGCCCACTGAGATTCAAGATGGGGTGATTGAGGCAGGAAGCTTACATCGAACTTCACCTGAGATTGCAAAGCGATACAAACGCTCAACTTTAGCCACGGGCGACATCATTCTTTCGATAGTTGGAACGATCGGAAAAGTCGCGGTGGTTGAAGAATGGCTGCAAGGCGGCAACATTACGCAGTCGTCTGCCAGAATTCGGGCTGACAAAGCGAAGATTAATCCTGATTTTTTGCGGTACCTCTTACTTTCTAGTCAGTTAAGAAATCAATATGAATCCGTTCGGATGGGCACTGCCGTCACTCGACTCAACATTGCCCACGTACGCGCTTTACAAGTACCGGTTCTACCACTGCATAGACAACAGGAAGTTGTTGAAAAAATGAGTGGCGTTGCCCTTATATGCCAAAACTTGTCTGAAGTTATGTCTAGGAAATCCAATTTGATTGACGTGCTAGAAGCGACCCTGCTTCAGGCCTGCTTCTCAAATACCGAGGTTTTCTCCTGATGAACGAAGCCGATACGCGCGCCAATCTCATCGACCCAGCCCTCAAGGCGGCTGGTTGGAATGAGGTAGACGGCAGCAAGGTTCTCCGCGAATTTGTAATCGCCCCGGGGCGCATCGAGGGGCGCGGCAAGAAGCGGAGCATCGTAAAGGCAGACTACGTGCTCATGTACCGCAACCACCAGCTGGCCATTGTGGAGGCCAAGTCTGATGAGCATTCGGTGACTGAAGGGGTCAGCCAAGCGAAGGACTACGCCCAGAAGATGAGCGTGCGGTTTACGTATGCCACCAACGGCAGGGGAATCTACGAGATCGACATGCAGACCGGTGCCGAGCGCAACGTGCCCCACTATCCAACCCCACAGGAGCTCTGGGACCGCACCTTCGCTGTGCAGAACGCATGGCGCGACCTCTTCGCTGCGGTAGCCCCGCACGATAAGGGCGGTATGTACGGCGGCCGCTTCTATCAGACAGCAGCCATTGAAAAGTCACTCGAAGCCATCGCTGCGGGGAAGGACCGCATCCTGCTGACGCTGGCCACCGGTACAGGCAAGACGATGATTGCCTTCCAAATCGCCTGGAAGCTCTTCCACAGCCGCTGGAACCTGAGCCGCGAACCCAACCGCCTGCCACGCATCCTCTTCCTGGCTGACCGCAACATCCTCGCCGACCAGGCGTACAACGCCTTCACCGGCTTTGACGAAGACGCTCTGGTGCGCATCACCCCGAAAGACATCAGTAAGAAGGGGAAGGTGCCGAAGAACGCGAGCATCTTCTTCACCATCTTTCAGACGTTCATGAGCGGCCCAGAGGTGAACGGCGAACCAACACCGTACTTCGGCGACTATCCACCCGACTTCTTTGACTTCATCGTGATTGACGAGTGCCACCGTGGCGGGGCGAAGGACGAGGGGAACTGGCGCAAGATCATGGAGTACTTTAAGCCTGCCGTGCAGCTCGGCTTGACCGCCACCCCAAAGCGTAAGGATAACGTCGATACCTACAAGTACTTCGGTGAGCCGGTCTATACGTACTCCCTTAAGGACGGCATTAATGACGGATACCTGACGCCGTTCAAGGTTAAGCAGATCAGTACCACGCTTGATGAGTACATTTACACGCCGGATGACTTTGTGATTGAAGGTGATGTTGAAGCGGGGAAGCTGTACGAAGAGAAAGAGTTCAACAAGTCCATTGAGATTCGTGCTCGGGAGCTCGAGAGGGTCAAGATCTTTATGGGCGATATTGACCAGAACGAGAAGACTCTTGTCTTCTGTGCCAACCAGGCCCATGCATCTCTCGTGCGGGATCTGATTAATCAGGTGAAGACGAGCACGGACCCTCGCTATTGCGTTCGGGTTACTGCAGATGAGGGCGAACTCGGAGACCTTGCCCTACGCGATTTCCAAGACAACGAGAAAATGATCCCGACGATCCTCACCACCTCGCAGAAGCTTTCCACTGGCGTGGACGCACGAAACATCAGGAACATCGTTCTGATGCGGCCGGTCAAGTCCATGATCGAGTTCAAGCAGATTATCGGCCGCGGCACCCGCCTCTTCGACGGTAAGGACTACTTCACGATCTATGACTTTGTGAAGGCCCACCACCACTTCAGCGATCCGGAGTGGGATGGTGAGCCGATGGAGCCAGTTGACACCGCGGTAGTGCCACGGGAACCCAAGCCTCCCGTCGATGATGAGAAGCCAGATGATATTGACGAGCCAAAGCGCCAGAAGGCGCTCATCAAGCTTGCCGATGGCAAGGAGCGCTCCATTCAACACATGATGTCCACCACGTTCTGGCACCCAGACGGCACACCAATGAGCTCACAGCAGTTTATGGAATCGCTTTTCGGGCATCTACCCGAGCTCTTCAAGAGCGAAAGTGAACTCCGCGCAATCTGGAGCGTGCCAAGTACCCGACAGAAGCTACTCGACGGCCTGAACGAGAAGGGCTTCGGTGCTGAGCAACTTTCTGAGATGCAGAGAATCATCAGTGCCGAGAACAGTGATCTGTTTGATGTGCTTGCTCACGTCGCGTATGCAATGGCGCCAGTGCCACGCACGGTACGCGCAGAGCAGGCCCGTACACTTATGCACAGCGAGTTCTCAGGCAAGCAGCAAGAGTTCCTTGAGTTCGTTCTGCAGCACTACATTGCTGTAGGCGTGGAAGAGCTTGCAGTCGAAAAGCTCACGCCACTCTTGAATCTGAAGTACGAGCACTCAATCCGCGATGCAGTCTCTGATCTCGGGAGCGCCAGTTCAATAACGGCAGCGTTCGAAGGATTCCAGAAGCATCTCTACGCCTCGGCGGCCGCCTAGCTCCTTCACGTTTGCGCCCGCTACCCCCCATGTGCGGCCATGTTGTTCAGGCGACCTCGCTAGAAGAGATTGTCCGGGAGTTCGCGGCGTATCTCAGCGTGGGGTGCGTGAGAGTCTGAGTACCCCTGCGATTGGCGATACGTTGCTGGTACGCGTGGGGGGGCATGCGTGCTGGAGATTGGCTCCCTCGAGTCGCACACTTGGACACGCCCCCCACAGCCCGCGACCTGCAGCCTTCGCCTTACGCGCTGCGTTGAGTAGACGCTGATCGAACGCGCCGCGGGTGCCGTTCGGGAAGTAGGGTGTGGCGGCGCCACGCTTCACCATCTCAAGGTTGACCAGGAACTCTGAGTTCCAGACCCACGCCTGCAAGATGCCGCCCGCGTCTTCTTCTGGAAGATTCGGATCAGTGACAGCACTCACCGGCATCCCCTCAAGAAGCAGACCTGCGAGTTCGAGCTCGGCCTCATCGCCGTAGCACTCGCTCCCCGCCTCTGGCGCGTCAATATGCACGAGGCGAATCGGGATGATGTCCTCATACGCCACGCACTCATATCCTTTCGTGATGCAGAGCTCGAACACATCGGAACTATTGAGATCCACCATCACACCATCAATAGACGTCAGCCCATCAATGATTGACGTGCCGTCCTCATAGACAGACCCCGGAATCAGCAGATTCCACGGCGACGCAGTGTCTGGCGTTGGCGTGGGGAACGGCTCAGCTGTTTGGAGTGGCGTGGCTGTTGGAGCTGGGCTCAGAGATGAGGCGGGGCTCTCGAGCGCTACGTCAGGCGCCGCACAACCCTGCGCCAGCGCGAGGAGGAGTACTACGCTTAATCTCCGAGCGAAAATCCTACAACCCAACCTTTGGAATCAAGATCTGCTCGCGAGTAACGTAGCTCACCTCGATCTCCAACCTCAAAAGAATAGAACTCAGAATCCTTTACTTCCAGCGAGAAATCAAATCTACAATCGTATGCGCTATCAGCCTGGCCTTCCTCAAGGGAGCCTACGCCGATGATTTCTCCTGCTCCATCCTTGACGACAACATCAGTTCCAACACCTACGTCGTCGTAGCCACCGTCCGTTCTGCACGAAGACCCGGTCGAATAAGCCTGCTCCGTGTCCCTAACGGTGATACTTCCAGTAACCAATTTATTTCCACCACCGCAGCTGAGTAGCGTAACGAGTGCCAATCCTGAAACTACTGTTAGCGCGCCACGTGTAGCCATGTGCTCCTCCTGTATGTTGTTCTGACTAATCGGTGCAATCGTATTTGTTAGCGGTTGTCGGTGGAAGTAGCGCCTCGCGCCGAATGCAATACAGCTTGCTGAAGATCCATGAGACTGGCGTGACATATGTCCAAGAGGATCCAGCGACTGGGCACCATTCCCACGTCTGCCATCGTCCATCACCATTTAGGTCCAAATTTGCTGGAGGTGCTAACTTCGTGCTCGTCGGCATGGCGGAGCAGTCCTCCGGCCCTGGCTCATTCAAGTAGTTCACACCTACAGAAATGCCAACAATGTGTCCGACGCCATCAAGAACCGCGCCTCCGCTAGCACCATCAGCCCCCGCAAGGGTTGTGATGAACTGATCCCGCGGTGTGGTCGTGTACTGGACAGCAGCTACGACTCCAGAACCCCAAATCGCGGTGTACTCATCAGACTGGCGGCCGTCGTTCTCAACGCTAGCGCGACCAGGAAAACCAAATGCATAAACTTGGTCTCCCATTTGTACGGCGTCCGAATCTGCAATCTCGAGAGGGATCGGCATCACCTTTCCCGAGAATGAGTCCACGCAGTCTGGAAGATTGTCGATCTGCATAACCGCAATGTCATGCTCAAAGGCGGACGCAACCGGCTTAAGCCAGCAGCCGTAGGTGTTCAGCCTCTGATCAGGCTCAGATGCAAAGAATGCGCGGTATACAAGCTCATACCCAAGTGCTGGATATTCACAGTTAGGGCCGGCCTCAGGTTCCGCAATGTGCTTAGCAGTGAGGATCAAATCCGTGTCAATTAGGACGCCTGACCCGCTGCCCGTGCAGGCAAATCCGCGGGCCTCCTCTTTTGCCGTGAGACCCTGCGGCAGATCTACTGTTAAGAAGACCGTGGAACGGACTAAGTCAGAGGGGCGCCACGGTTCGTTTGGGGGGCGATAATAGGCTGCGAAAAGCGCGCCGCCTACCGCAGCGGTTAGTGCCAGCGCTACGAGCAGCTTTTTCCACATTTTTAGTCTTTCCCCTCAGCAGCCGCTGGTTTCAAGGGTTTCGAATCGCCCTCAGGTCGGCTATGGTACCCCAATGCATCCCCTGCGGCGAAACAGTTTTTCAGGGCTAGTCCTACTCGCAGCCCTTGTCCTAGTAATCGGGGCCTGCGGAGCGGGCACAAGTGAAACTGCACCACAAGCTGTGGAAGACCCGACAAAGGTCAAGGTCGTGGTGCTGTTTGATCGGTCAGGGTCAACCGAAAAAAACGCGAGTCGGCAAGGCATTGAACGTGCAATTTGGCCAGCGACCTTCTTCCCGAACTTAGGTCGTTCATATTCGCTCAACGTGATGCCGATTGGCTTTTCAACGGATGCAGCAGCTTGGTGCGATTGGCCAGATGAAGGCAACCAAGAGCGTGTCCTAAGCCAAAGCCCTGCATGTAAATCCAAGATTGAAAATCTCGTTAATCGGCCTGTCACCGGTAACACCTATTTTGACAGGGCCCTGAAAGCTGCGGCTGAACAACTTGCCACCGTGCGTGGTCGAAAGTTCGTTTTACTTGTTACTGACGGGGAGTATGCGCAAGGAGATGGCAGAATCAACTGCTCAGAGACTCCGGAAGTTAACGCATGTCGTGAACTTGGCGGTGCGCTAGACCAGCTCAATTCTGGACTCGTCACCGTATGCAGCATATTCGTCAGTACGCCAAGTTCAGAGGAGAAGTCATCCCAAACTCTTCAATGGCTGCGCGACAGGCAGAATCAAAACGATTCTGAGAGCGAGAGCTGGGCTCAGAGCGAATGCCCCGCGAGCACCGAGATTGATTTGAAGAGTGCGCCATGGAAACTTGCGGAAGACATCATCGTTTGGTATTCGGAAGAGCTTGTAGGGCTTCACGTACGCAGTACT
>CAIVYV010000235.1 GCA_903910215.1 uncultured Pseudomonadota bacterium | reverse complement strand
TCTTAAACGCGACCCCGAGGAGTTCAAGGAGCGCATCACGGCGAATCTGCAGCGACAGTTCCTGTACGTCGCGCGGCATATGCAACCGGCCGACGCGGCCAAGATTCGCGCGCTCGACATCCCCGGGGTACATCTGACGCGCGAATATCGCCGCTACTATCCGGCCGGTGAGGTGACAGGCCACGTGATCGGCTTCACGAGCGTGGACGACCAGGGTCAGGAAGGTCTCGAGCTCGTCTACGACCACTGGCTCGCCGGCGACAACGGTGCTAAGCGTGTCATTCAGGATAATCTCGGTCGCACCGTACAGACGGTCGAGAGCATCAAGCCAATGCGCCCGGGTCGCAACATGGCGCTCTCCCTCGATATGCGTTTGCAGTATCTCGCGTATCGAGAATTGAAGGCGGCCATGCAGCAGCATCGGGCGAAGGCGGGCTCGGTCGTCGTGATCGACGTCACGACTGGCGAAGTGCTCGCGATGGTGAACCAGCCGACCTTCAACCCGAACGATCGCGCTCAATACAAGCCGAGCGGTTACAAGAATCGCGCGGTCACCGATCTCGTTGAGCCGGGCTCCACGATCAAGCCTTTCGTGGTGGCCGCCGCCTTGGCATCGGGGAAGTTCAATAATGAGAGCATCATCGATACCTCGCCCGGCATGGTGAAGGTCGGTATCAAGGTCATCGAAGATAAGAACAATCTCGGCGCGATCGATCTTGCAACTGCATTGGCGCGCAGCTCGAACGTGGCGATGACGCGGATTGCGCTCACGCTCGGACCCGAGACGCTGCATGGCACGTTGTCGAAGCTCGGCTTCGGTCGCGTGACGACGAGTGGCTATCCGGGTGAGTCGGCGGGTTTATTGACGCAGTACAACCACTGGCGTCCGATCACGACGGCGACCGTATCGTACGGTTACGGCCTGTCGGCGACGCCGCTACAGATCGCGCAGGCCTACGCCACGCTGGGTGGTGAGGGCATGCGTCGACCGATTTCGTTCCTCAAAGTGGAACAACCCGTTGGCGGTGAGCGAGTGCTGCCCTCGCAAGTCAGTCGCGATGTGGTCGACATGCTGCGCGCCGTTGTCTCGGCTGAAATCGGCACGGGTAAGCGTGCGGCAATCCCGGGTTACACGGTGGCGGGCAAGACGGGCACCGCGTGGAAAGCCAGTGCCGGTGGCTATTCGACCAATCGATATCTCTCGGTGTTCGCCGGTCTCGCACCGGCATCGAATCCGCGTCTCGCGACGGTCGTCGTGATCGACGAGCCGGGTGCAGGTCTTTACTACGGCGGTGACGTGGCCGCACCGGTATTCTCGAAGGTGGTCGGTGGTGCGCTGCGTCTGCTTGCAGTGGCGCCCGATGCGCCCGTCGATGGTTTGACTGATCAGTTGCCCGAGACTCTGCCCGAGTCGCTCGAGGCCCCCGGAAATTCTCTCATCACCAACATCGCGCAGCGTGGTTCGGCCGCAAACGGCGAGGTACGTCGATGACGGCGACTCGCAGCCTCACGGATCTGTGTCGCGGTTACGCCGACGCACCGTC
>CAIVYV010000234.1 GCA_903910215.1 uncultured Pseudomonadota bacterium | reverse complement strand
AGCGGCCAGACGGACGACGTGAGCCAAGCTCAGCATTCGACTCGCTGTTATTACGGCCGTTACTGTTATTGATGACCTGGACACGATCGCCATTGACGTTATATGCCGAGACCACTTCGATGCCTTGCTCTGGCGCTCCGATCGTGATCATCGCTGACACCGTACCTGCCCCGCCGGTCAAGATATTCGAGCACCCGACGACACCCGTGCGGAAGTCGTTCGCAAGACTGGTCGTTGCATTCGCCTTCGCGAGAGTTGTACCGTCAAACGTGCAAGTCTGTCCGTCTGCGTTCCAAACCTGATACAGAACCGTCGCACCGTCCTCGGTACCGGCGGCCGACCAAGCCGTACGACCAACTCGGGAGTCAGTGTTCGACTTACCAACACCCAGCGGAAGGGCATTATTGACGGCATCAGCCGTGTCAAAAATCGACACGTTGGCACCATCTCGGTCACCATCCGTGAACATAATGTTCGACACGCGCAGAATACGGGTGATGCCAGTATCGAACGGCATATACGGAACAAACACTCGCGTTCCGTTGATCGTCCAAGCGCCCGGATCTCCCGTACCCGCTGAGTAGGTCGCCGACGCAGAACCCGTCTCAACCGTGGTATCCAGGTTGGTATCAGTGTCCGAGAGCGGATCCGCTGACTTAGAGCCGACCGATGCAAAGCCCGTTACGACCCAATCGGCACGCGTCGTGTCAGCGTAATCTTGTCTTACAAACCACGGCGAGACAGAGTTGCCTCTGGTTGCCGTCAACGTGTGCTTCATTGTGGTCGCAGTAGCAGTGCCATCCGACTGAGCAGCCGTGCGGGTGTAAGTATAAGTCAACTGCGAACACGTGCTATTTACCGCTGTAGCCTCGGTACCAGCACCATTAGGCTCTCCAGCAGTAGACTGAACTGCAACGCCTGCTACGGACGAAGTACCGCCGGCAGTAATACCCGACACGGTGCAGGCTTCGAGAGGAGAGCCCTCACGAACGAAACCAAAATCACCGGCAATGTTCAGCTCAAACCGAGCAATGGCAACAGCACCGTCGAAGTAGTTAGTCTGCGATACCGCAGCCGGAGCATAAGTATTAGCAGCAGTCGTCGTGCCGACCGGACCCGAACCGCGATCGACCGCAGTAAACGTTAGGACGTCAGTCGCGCTATAAGCAACCGCCGAAGCGTTTGGCGGAGAGTTCGCCATGAAACGGGTGTACTGGGAACCCGCAACCTGAACGTCGATGACGCCGTCCCACTGCTTGGTGATCTGATAGGGCCCAAACTGGTTACGGACCTTAGCAATGGCACGCGGCGCGGCCAGCTGATCAATGATGTTGTTGTTGGTCGGAGGGCCCGCGCCGCCGATGACATACGCGCCGTCGTATGCCGTCCACGAGGCCGAGATGGTTGCCTCATCCGACGAACCAAACGCGCGCTCAGTCAAAGCCGCGTTCCCAAGAGACACGTCAGTAACCCAAATGCCTTCGATACGGCAAGTAGCACCAGTCGTGGTCGTCACCGTCTGGTCCTTCTGCGTAACGCGAAGGCGCAAGGTTTGATACGGCGCAGCCTGTTCGATGTACTGGTCAGGGTGGCCGATGACGAAGTTACCACCGGTTGCGCTGCAGTTAATCGAACCAGCCTTGTCCAAGTCGGTCGTTGTCGCGCCTCGGTCGATATTCGGCGTAACGCCCGTACCGGTGATGGCCAGCAGGATCTCGTCACCAACCGCGTAATCATCGGCCAAGGTGACCGTGAAGGTTGGAAGACGCTGGAGACTGTTTCTCGCTGTGTGACCTTGTTTTGAGTACACGTCACCCAACACACCAGTGGCGATCGTCTGACCCTGAGCCGCTAATGTTGCGGGGGTGGTGGTTTGAGCGTGGGCATTTCCAATAGCAAGGGCAACCGCCATCGCAATAGGATACGCAACGATCTTGTTATGGACATTCATCAAGCATTTCTCCCTAGAGAGTTAAAACATGCGAGCCGGGCTAACCGTCAGCTAGCTATACGTGACGACCGGCTCGTTTGAACCGTTCAACAACTAGTTTAAGTGCGGCGCAATTACTGTCAATAGGCTTCATCAAGATTAGCGTAACCAGTCGCACCTTCATGGAACAAACAGCAACTTCCGATCACTCCGATTTAAAGTCACGTTTGGCAGCTTTTTCGCTTGACAGATCAGCGGCGCCCTGATCCAAAGCCGCTGCAGATGGTTGCTGTGGCGGGAAACGTACAAACTCCAATGCCTCCTCCAAACCACCACGCAGCGAGTCCCACTCATTCGGATCGTCGATTACGCGCGGGGTTATGAGCAGAATCAACTCGGTTTTTTCACGCCTTTTGCT
>CAIVYV010000233.1 GCA_903910215.1 uncultured Pseudomonadota bacterium | reverse complement strand
GCATCAACATCTAATTCCTCGAGCAAGCCCACGAAGGCCACTCGAGCGTCTGGCGCCATGGGCGCACGAACCTTGATGGAGACCGCATCGACGGCAGCCGCGGTGCCGTCGCCGAACTGGGCGTTAATCGCCTGCATGACACGGGCGCTCGTTGCAAAATCCGGTGCCGTCAAATTCAGCGTGACAAACTCACCGACGTTGAGCGGCCCTTCGACCTCCCGCTCGACCAAAGCGCCGCCCGGAATACGTGCCGAGGTCGCGACGCCGACAGAAACAGAACTGCCAGCTGCGTCAGCGGTAAAACCGGAGGCCGCGAGCGGTCCTTGCGAGACAGCGTAGGTTTGACCATCCGGACCACGCATCCGCGTCATCAACAAAACACCCCCACGCAGACTTTTCGCTTTTGCGATAGCCGCAACGTTGACGTCGATTTTTTGCCCAGGTTTAGCAAATGCAGGTAGTTCCGCAGTCACCATCACGGCCGCGACGTTCTCGACTTTGAAGTCTTTCACCGAAACTGGGTCGAGATCGTAACTCGACAGGGGCCCGTCCACCGAGGTGCCCATCCGTGCCAAAGTTTCACGCAGTGTCTGAATGGTGAATGAGATGTCTTTACCATCACCGGTTCCCTGCAATCCGACCACGAGGCCATAGCCAAGCAGCTGGTTGGGTCTGGCAGCAGAGAGCGCCGAGATATCCTTGATTCGCGTCGCCTGCGCCTGCGGAGTCAGTAGAGCTGCGAACACCGTCACCACTAGAACTACGAGCGCGCCAAAAGGTTGATTGAAGCTCTTCATGGAACTCTCCTAAAACGGCCAAACGCGCAGCAGGGCGCGGTTCATCCAGCCTGCACGACTGGCGTCTGCCAACTCACCTTTGGCAGCAAAACTGATATCGGCATCAGCCAATCGACGCGACCGAACTGTGTTATCCGGCTGGATGTCAGATGGGCGCACCAACCCGGTCAATCGGATGATCTGCGCGCCCCGCGTCAGCTCCATCCGCTTATAACCACGAATCGCCAGCAGTCCGTTCGGCAACACTTCCGTCACGACAGCTGTGACCTCCCCTGCAATTCTTCCCTGCTGCGCTGCGCTTCCCTCTCCGGATGAGTCAATGGCGCTTTCGCTCGGACTGATGTCTACCGGCCACGGTAAACCTGCATTCCCAAACCGTCGGTTGATTTCCCCCAAAGCACCCGCCGTTAGTGCCGTCGTGGCGGAATTACGTGAGGCGTTGCTCGAGGCTGATGTCGATGCTGAGACCTGTTCATCAACCAAAATCGTGATCAAATCGCCTGGGCGTCTGGCACGATCTTGCCCAAGCAAACTGTCTTGGCCTGCCTTCGAAAAAATGGAACCGTCAGCCGTTGTCTCGATCGGCGAACCCGCAGGAATATAGACGCGCTCAGGTGGGAAATCCCGAGCGCCGATCTCGGCGCATCCGGCGAGCGTAATCGCAACGATCAACATCATCACTTTAAGAAGGAGGGGCTTCATTACGATCACAGGTTGTTATTTGCGTATTGCAACATACTGTTGACCGAGTCGATCGCTTTCGAATTCACTTCGTAGGCGCGCTGCGTCTCAATCATGTTGACCATTTCCTCGACGACGTTGACGTTGGAGCTCTCGAGGGCACCCTGAATCAACTGTCCATTTCCCTGCTGCGTCGGGATACCTACCTGAGGCGGGCCGCTCGAACTCGTTTCCCGAAAGAGATTTTCACCAATCGCCTGAAGACCCGACGGGTTGAGGAAGCGCGCAACCTGAATCTGGCCGATGGTCTGGGCAGCCGCTTCACCAAAGGTCTGGATCGACACGGTGCCATCAGCACCAATCGTCACCGTTTGGGCATTTTGAGGAATAGCTAGTTCCGGCTGTAGGCGATAGCCACTGGAGTTGACCAGCACGCCTTCCGCAGAGATTTTGAAACCGCCATCGCGGCTGTAAGCCAACGTACCATCCGGTTGCAAGATCTGAAAAAAACCTTCTCCGCTGATCGCCACATCGAAAGCATTCTGGGTTTGGATGATGTTGCCCTGCGCGTGCAGCTTTTCCGTTGCAACGATGCGAGTTCCCGTGCCCAGCAGTAAGCCGGTCGGTGCCGCCGTGTCTGCCGACGTCTGTGCGCCGCCCTGCTTAACGTTTTGGTAAAGGAGATCTTCGAAGGTCGCTCTATCGCGCTTGAATCCGGTGGTGTTGACGTTGGCAAGGTTGTTCGCAATAACCGTCATGCGAGTCTGTTGTGCATCAAGACCGGTTTTTGCGACCCAAAGTGCGGCTTCCATTAGCGTATCTCCCGAAAAGCGTTACTGGTTCAAGCGCGCCATAGACTGGCTACGCTCTGCGAGATCGCTCGCTTGTTTCAAAACCTTGACTTGCATCTCGTATCGACGGCTCATGCTGATCATGTCGACCATCGTCGAGAAGAGATTAGTATTGCTACCCTCGAGCGCTCCCGATTGCACCCCGGGGTTTTCCGCAACCGGAAACGGCTGGCCCGTCGCGTTGGTATACAGACCGTCAGTACGCAAACGAATATCATCAACCTGGGGTTCGACAATCTGCATCCGCCCGAGCGGTAAAAAAATGGCAGCCTGTTCACCCGGTTGCTTTGTAAAGATCGTGCCGTCCGTGCCGACTTTGACTTCGACAAGTGCGGGTATCTGCAATGGCGAGCCGCCATCATCAAGCACTGCTTCGCCCGACCCGATACGAAGTGTCCCCTCGGCGTCAACATTCAGATCACCGCGACGGGTGTAGGCGACGCTACCGTCTGCCCCCTGCACGGCGAGCAGCTGAGTTCCACCAATAGCCACATCCAACGAACGCCCGGTATTCATGACGGTGCCGGGCTTCATATCGACACCGTTACCAGGCGTAACGACCGGTACGAACCTCGACTCGAAACCATCGCCGTCGTAGCGGAAGGTTTTCAAAGTTGCAGCGAACGATCGCTTGAACCCTACGGTTGAAACGTTCGCAATCTCGTTAGAGATCTGCTGCATTCGGTGGGCGACTGAGTTCTGCCCACTCAAACTTGTAAAAACCAGCTTATCCACGACTTAGACCCTCATTAGCCCCGAATATTGACGATCGTGCTCGTCAGATTGGTAGCGGTTTCAATCGCCTTGGCATTCGCCTGGAAGTTTCTCTGCGCAGTGATTAACTGCACCAACTCCTCGGTCAAATCGACGTTGGCACGCTCGAGCGCACCACCCTGAATCGAACCGAAACCGTCCGAGCCGGCCTCACCGACCGACGGCGGACCCGAGTTGGACGTTGCGACGTAGTTAGCATTACCGATCTGCTTGAGACCGTTCGGGCTCGCGAAATTCGCCAGGATGATTTTCCCTAGCGCTTGCTGTTGCCCGTTGGTGTAGTTGGCGCGTACGACACCGGACGTGTCGATGCTAATTCCGTCGAGTCGACCGGAGGCGAAACCGTCCTGCGAGAGCGACAACACCGAGAAGGGCTGCGAATACTGCGTCGAAAACTTACCGTAGTCGACGTTCAGCACGATCAAGTCTGCACCGTTCTGCGGGTCGAACGGCGTGTACTTGGCGCCTTCCTTCGGCGACACCAACTTACCGGCAGTATCGAAAGTCAACTGACCCTTGGTCAGATAAATCGGTGCGTAATTAGGCAGGTTGTCTGGTTTCTTAGTCGTCTCGTTGCCGTCCTTGTCAATGTACAACAAGTTTCCATCCGCGTCCTTCGCCTGAGCGAGGACCGTAACGGTCGGCACGCTACCGCGCACCTGTGTGGTCGAATTTAGACCGAAATTGGGGTGTCCGTTGACGTTGATGAAGGAGTCTTCAGACGTTGTTCCCGAGGTGAACGTGAAGTTCGCTTTGTCCGGATCGTACTCGACCTGTACCCCGTTTATAGTCTTTCCGTCGGCTGCAGCGATGCTGTTGATACGATCTTCGAGCGCCTGAGCAAACGTTGTACCAGTGTACGCACCTGGAGGAATTCTGATCGTTCCGTCAATACCATCGACCGTCACGTTAACGATATTGTCATTGGAAGTGACCGAGAAAGTTCCCGTGATATCGATACCGGCCTTGTTTCCGGTTGTGATAGCCGGCGTAGCTGCACGTCCCGTACCCGCCGTCGTTGTGATTTCGGTTTCATATTCATCCGAGATACCAAAAATATTTGACGCGCGAGCATTATCGGACGTGAGTACATTGATCAGCGAACTCTCACCGGTAGTACCAGATGAGAAGACGAACTTTCGTTGATCTTTTAGGTAGTCGACTTTGATACCAAAGCGACGCTGATCTTCGTTGATGATCTCGTTTCCGTTCGGAATCACCTCGCCAGTCCGCAGGGCGCCCTGCGTGGTTCCGGCGCCAACCAACGTATAGTCGCTAGTGGCCGGAAATCCGAGCGTATCGTTGGGTTCGTTAGTGACACCGTCGTCGTTCAGCGGCCCCGTTACCTTCAAGCTCTGAACCTTGAACGCGTTGTCATACGGCTTAAAGGTGAACGAACGTGCTTTTGGATCGTATCCAACTTTGATCACGCCGGCGCCGATGTGAGAATCAACTTCGGCCTGCATAGCCTTGATGATGTCGTTATCGGCGTTAGGTGCGTTTGGCCGATACAAGTCGCTGGTCGGAAGACGCAGCGTGATTCCCGCTTCAAGAGCCTCGGCGATCGATAGATCAGCGGTAACCAAGTCGGCGTTCTGCCCGGCAGCGGTGTCGGCATAATCTTCCAACAGCGGACTGCCAGCCGGCAGATTCTCAAGATCCAGCTCGGCGAACAATCGGAAATCGCGATTATCAGTATCGATCGCGATGTACTTATCGTCACCGAAACTGTTGTTGATGGCTTTGGTCATTTCAGCCGCCAGCTCGGTACCCGACAAACTTCGACCGCGCAGATAGTCAGGCAAGCTCACCGTGATCGGGTCGGAATCATCCACCGAAATCTTGAGCATATTTCGATTGCTCAAACCCTGAGCCTTCTCGACGGTCGACCCGATTGTCAGCGGTGTTGAGCTCGAAAAGTCTGAACCATTGAAGCCGCCGGCCTGGCCGCGCATCGTATTTGTAACTGCAATAGTAAAAGTCTCATCGCCATCTAGGTCGTAGAATGACAAGGAGCCATCGATGGCCTGACCAGTGAAACCAAGACCCAAGGCTTCGAGTGCGTCCGCGACCGATTCGGCAGCGGCTCCGCCCGTTGCGGGCGTAGCAGCGGCATCGGACAACAGCACATCGATGTCCTGTGCCTTAATAGTTGTCGCGGTCGCTGCGGCGCCTGCTGTACCGGCGTCCTGGCTGTGGAAAGTGAT
>CAIVYV010000232.1 GCA_903910215.1 uncultured Pseudomonadota bacterium | reverse complement strand
GCATGAAGAAGATCGGCTTCGTCAACGTGGCGGAGTTCCAGGAATAAGGGACGCCGCCTCGATTGCAGCAGGTCTAGAAATATCGTCGCCGCATCCCCAATCGGGTGCGGCGATTTTTTTTATGAGGAAAGTCATGAACAAGTCTGTCGCTCTGATCCCTGCCTTGTTGATCGCCGCCTTGGGTTTCTCGCCCGTCGCTGATGCGCAGGCTGCCAAGAATAGTGCTGCAGCGGCCAAGACCTTGGCTGCCGCCCAGGCGGCGAGCAAGGCCAATCGTTGGGCCGAGTGCATCGCCAAAGCTCGCGAAGCGCAGGGCGTCGCGGGTAAGAACGCCTACGATGATTTCATCGCCAACGAACTCGTCGGCTTCTGTGCTACCCGATCGAATGATTTTGCCTCGGCGGTCAGGGCGTATGAGACGAACCTCGCCTCGTCTTTTGTTGACGCGAAGGCGGTGCCGGCTCGCACCAAGGCGATCCTGCAGCTGTACTACAGCATGAAGAGCTACCCGAAGGTCATCGAGTATGGTCAGAAGATGATCAAAGACGGCTCGGCCGACGCTGATACGTACTTGCTCGTTGCGCAGACGTATTACCAGCAGGGCGATAGCAAGTCGACTCGTGATTTCGTCGGCAAGTGGATCGCCGATCAAGAGCGCCGTGGACAACGTCCGCGTGAAAACGCCATCCAGATGTACGTCACGGCTTGCATGAAGCTCAAGGACGAGGAGTGCACTGCGAAGGGCTTCGAGAAGCTCGTCACGTACTACCCGAACCCAGCCGGCTGGGCGAATTTGATGCAGTCACTGTTTGCGAGCCGTAATGATGCTGCCGCTTACGGTGCTTATCGACTCGCGATAGATGTCGGCGCCATGGGCGGTTCGTCGGACTACACCGAAATGGCGCAACGCGCGATCGAGCTGAACATTCCGGCCGAAGCGCAGAAGACGCTCGAAGCGGGCTTCGCTAAGAACGTTTTCACGGATAAGCGTGACATCGACCGTAACACCCGCTTGCTGAATGCCGCCAAGGAGCGCGCAGCTGCGTCGAAGGCGGGTGTCGCTAAGCAAGAGCGCGATGCTGCCGCGGGCAAGAGTGGTGACGCCGATCTCGCTGTCGGTCAGGTGCATCTGAGTCTGGGTGATGCGGCGAGTGCCGTGAAGGCGATTCAACGCGGCCTTGGCAAGGGTAATTTAACGAACGCCGCCGAAGCTCAGCTCGTTCTCGGTATCGCTCAGCTTCGTGCCGGCAATAAGGGCGAAGCCAGCAAGGCATTCAAGGCCGTCAAGGGTGACGCTGACCTTGAGCGCGTCGCCAAACTTTGGGCGCTGCGCGCCAAGTAAGGCGTCGGACAAGAGGTGAAATTCATGTCGATGTATCGTCTCAAACATTGGATCGTCGCGGCAGGCCTCGCGGCGATATTGGCCCCCGCGGCGTACGCGCAAAAGGAAGCCGCCGCGAAAGGACCGTCGATCAGCAAGGCGGTCGCCAAGCAGGTCAAAACGGCTCAAGACGCCATCAAGAAAGAAAAGTGGGCTGATTGCGTCGCTGCGCTTCAGTCGACAGAAGCGGTGGCCGACAAGCCACCCTACGATGTGTTTGCGGTTGCCGAGTTACTCGGTTTCTGTGCCGCTCGAAATGGCGATACGGCGGGTGCCGAAGCCGCCTTCTCGAAGGGACTCGAGGCTGGTTTCCTGGACGATGCCAATCGACTGATTCGCTACAAGCAGTTGTTGCAGCTGAACTACAACCTGAAGGCGTACGAGCGCGCTGCCGGGTTCGGCGAGCAAGCGATCGCGGCGGGAAATACCGAAGAACCGGTGGCGCTGCTGACTGCGCAGTCGTACTACCTGCTCAACGATTTCAAACGAACGACCGGCTTCATCGACAAGTGGTTGGCGGCGTTGCAATCGCGCGGGGAGAAACCGGCGGAGATCGCGCTCCAGCTTTATGTCAGCTCTTGTTCGAAACTCGACGACGATACCTGCATCCTGAAAGCCCTCGAGAAACAGCTCGAGTTCCATCCGCGACCTGAAACCCCGGGCAACATCACGCTCGTGTTGTTGCGCAACGCCTCTGAAGGAAACACGCTCAACGTGTTCCGCTACGCGTTCGAGGCAGGCGGCATGCGTCGGGGCGAGGACTACACCGAGATGGCGCAACTGTCGATCGAGAAGGGTCTACCCGGTGAGGCATTAGCCGTGGTCGAGGCGGGCGTAGCCGCTAACGTGTTCAATACGCCTGCACTGACGGACCTTAGCAAGCGTCTGTTGTCCTCAGCCAAGGCGCAGGTCGCTGCCGACAAGCCGACGCTCGCCAAGCAGGATAGTGATGCCGCTGCACGCAAGAACGGTGAAATTGACGTGCGCATCGGCCAGGCCTATCTGAGCTACGGCGATTACGCGAAAGCCGTCAGCACTATCGAGCGCGGCATCGCGAAGGGTGGCGTGCGGAATGCCAACGAGACGCAGATCACCTTGGGTATCGCTCGTCTCAAGGCAGGCAACAAGGACGGCGCCAAAGAGGCCTTTGCGGCCGTTCAGGGCGATCAAACCTTGAAGGATCTTGCTCGTCTCTGGACTTTGCGGACGCGCTGATCAGCTCTCGACCGCGGCGACGGGGTCATCCTCGGCGCCGCGGTGCGTCCCTCTCATCACCTCGTCGAGTTCAGCGTGCACTGCGCGCATCATCCGATCGACAAACGCTTTGCGGCGCGCGTCGCGCTGCAGAGCAGACTTCGAGTCCGGTCGCCATAGGTCAACTTCAGTCGCTTTCAGCACGCGCTTCTTCGCAAGCAGACGCTCAACAGTATCGAGACGGTCGCGCGTTACAGAAAGCTCTTCCATCAAGGTCACCGTCATCCACAACAGCTTGTCGATGGCGGGGTCGCTGAAGTACTGAGGTTTCTTGCCCTTGGCCACGCGGGCAATTCGCGGTGCGGCCGCGGGCGGCGGCAGCGGCGATTTAGACGTTTGGCTCGGGCGCGACTTGCTAGTACTAGTTGCAGCTTTCTTGGGCTTTCGGGTCGCCATTACTGTGCTCCGTTTTTGCGACCGACCAAAATCTTCCAAAAGAAATGCTCGGCGTAGTTCATCTGCGCGACATCCATCTTCGGCGCGAATTCCTCTAGAGAAATCTCGTCAGCAGCGAAGCCGGCTTTACGCGTCTCCGCGGGAAGATCGATACGGGTCATGTACCGACTGAAGGTCTCGTTGTTGTTGTACGACTCCCAGTTGTGCATGAATTTCTCGATCGGCGTGCGACCACGCGGAATTTCGAGATGTAGCATCAAGCCGCCGGGTTTCAGAAGCCGCCGGCACTCTGCCAGGATTCGACCTAGCGCCGACTTGGAGGTCTCATGCAGCACGATGTGCGAGACCACTAGATCAAAGCTCTCGTCAGCGAAGTCCGTGCCTTCGGCGTTCTGTTGACTGAAGTGAACGGTGGCACCGAGCGCTTCTGCGCGCGCGTGGGCGTAGCGCAGCACAGGTGCGCCAACATCGATGCCGTGCACCTCGGCCTTCGGGAATGCTCTGGCCCAGACGACAGTGCTATTACCGATCGCGCAGCCGAGGTCGAGTATTCGCCTCGGCTGATGCGACGGATGACGCTCGCGTAGGTAAGCGAGTAGCGTGTTACCCATCAAATCATTCTCGGATCCGAGCGCACCACCCATGTATAGGTTGATGCCCTTGTCGTAGATGGCACCCGCCGCAACGTCGTCGTTCGTAAAATCGGTGTGGTAGCCACCCGGTTGCAGATGGATATCCGCTGCTGCGTGGTAACGCGGCACCGTCAGCGCTGGGTTAAGACGCAGCGAACCTCGCTTGCGTGCCTTAGTAGGCGTGCCGCCGCGCGCGCGCTTGATCAATGCGGACCATTCGCGCTCGGTGGGATCGATGACCGACTCCCAGAGCAGTTCTTGACTGCGCCGCTGCAGCGCGCTCCAGAACTGGTAATACGGTTCGCGCGTCATCCACTCGCGAATTTCCTGCTCATCCGCAGGCGGCCGGCCATTTTCGGCTACGAAGCGCGGCGCGACACGACGCTCGAAGAGTTGGTAGTTGCCAGGCATGACTCGCCCGGACAGGTGGCCGCGCAATGCACCGACGAAATCTTGACGCGCTTGCTCGTCATGCTGCGGCGTCGGTAGCAGCGCGTGCTGCTTAAAACCCTTCATGCAGATCGGCCTCCGAATTGGCGGACAGACCGAGCGATGCTACCCCTTACGACTGCCGCGTGTGATCCGATCGTCACGAAATTCACGGAACGGACGCAGTAGGCGCTGCGCCAACTCGGCGCGACGCGCTTGTCGCTCGGCATCAACAGCCTCGTTCGGTTTGTAGTCATCAATCTCTGCCCGCGTCACACCAAGACGTTCTTGCAAGAGACGCTCGAGGGTATCGATACGATCGAACGCAACCGCGAGTTCAGTGCCAAGGATGACGTAGCCATCGTACAACTGGTCGATTGCGGCATCCGAGAAAACCTGCGGTCGATGCCCCTTAGGGAACTCCGGTGGCGGATGAATCGGGTCCGTCATGTTCACGCCTCGATGAGTTCGATCCATTCGCCGGCTGGGCCTACACACACGCCAGCGCGACGACCATAGTAGGGGGCTTGTGGCAGGGCACGAGGCGGAGCGATCCACTTGAGGTCTGTCGGCCACGTGCTAACCGTGAACGACACCATGGAGATCGCCGGCGGGAGTTCGCCCTCCAAGGCGAGCCTTGGCAGGGTGCCAGGCGGCATACGGTCAGCCTCGATGAACGACTGACCTTGCAGCGTCAATGCAGCGAGGTCGTGTCGTGCGTCATCGGGCAATCCGTGCGCCTTGGAAATCACGGAAATCACCGAAGGTATGACGGCAGCGGGTGCGATACCGAAGTGCCGAGAATAAAAGTCGTTGATCGAAGCGCAGGATTCGCCGCCTAAGATGACGATGAAGACGCGATCAACGTAGTGCTTTGGCTCCGGCGTGTCGAACTCGGGCAGTTTTTCTTTGAAGGACGTTAGGTAAATCGATTCCTTTGCGGGCCCTAGCGCCTGCATGGCGCGAATCTTGTCGGAGAACGACAGATCAGCCGGTGGGCCGATGATCTCGAACGGCGAGTCATTCAAACGAGCTGCGATGCCGTCGGTGTCTTGCACCATGAACTCGGCCGCATTCCAACCCATGTGGCGAAAAGCGACGTAGTCGTGATTCGGGCGACTCTCGACGAAACGCAGAAAGGTTTGCCCATCGCCGCCTGGCAACATCAAGGCGTAGCGGCGACCGGCGAGGTTCGGCAGGTTCCAAAGCTCCGCCTGCGCCGGCGACAAACGCCCGTGATCCACCAATTGGTAGCCAAGGTGAAGATGATACGAGTCGATCATGTGCTGCAACTCGGGCGCAGCGATCGTCACGCACGAAATCGGTCCCAAAGTGCTGCTCATCGGGGAAGGCTCCGCAAGTAATTCAGCGCATCGGCCAACGACGCAACCTCTGCGTACTTGGCCTGCAAGTCGAAAAGGTTAGCCTCATGCGGCCCCGGGGCGCGATCACCGACGGCTTCACGCACCACGATGGGGACGAAGCCGTGCTGACAACAATCGACCGTGCTCGCACGAACGCAACCGCTCGTTGAGAGCCCCGCGATCAGCACTGTGTCCACACCCAAAGCTGTCAGTGTCGAGGCGAGCGAGGTGCCAAAGAAGGCACTCGCATATTGCTTTGAAATGACGGTCTCGCCCGCAACCGGCTCGAGGCCCTCGGCGAAGGCAGCGAGGTCCGGATGCGCCCCCGCTTCGAAGCAGGCGAGTGCGGGCACCTTGCGAAAGAACACGCCGCCATCGCGACCACCGGGTTGATACACCACGTTGGTATGGATGATCGGGATACCCGCCGTACGTGCGCCGTTCAGAAGCGTGACGCAGTCGGCCTTCGCTTGCTCGACGCCCGCATATAGGGGCGAACCCGGCACGAGGTAAGCGCGGACGAAATCGATCACCAACAGGGCTGGACGACTCCCGGGCAAGAGGCGTTGACCAAAGCCGCCGCGCGCGTAGTTCTCCTTTAGCGATTCGCCGGCGGCCATCAGATGACCTTCGCGGTACGCAGTTGAGCGAGCCGTTCGGCAGTGTAGCCAAGCAGTTTCGTGTACACCTCATCGTTATGCTGACCGAGCTCGGTCGGTGCCGGCGTACGAATGCTGCCCGGCGTCTCCGAGAACTTCGGTACGGTGTTCTGCATGCGCAGCTCGCCAAAATACGGGTGCTGCGTGGTCACGATCGCGTCGCGTGCCTTGAAGTGCGGATCGTCGAGCATCTCGGGCGCGCGATAAATCTGACCCGCCGGCACACCGTACTGATCCATCAGTTCCAACACCTGTTTGGTGTTCATGGTCGACGTCCAAGCCTCGATCAAACCATCGAGTAGTTTCTGATTGGCACCGCGGGCCTGGTGATTCACGAAGCGCGCGTCTTTGGGCCACTCGTTCTGACCCATGGCTTCACACAGACGGCCGAAGACCGTGTCTTGGTTAGCCGCGATCAGCACCAGTCCGTCGCTAGTCTTGTAAACGTTCGACGGAGCGACATTCGGTAGGATCGCGCCAGTGCGTTCGCGGATATAACCGGTCTTATCGTACTCGGTGATCAAAGATTCCATCATCGCGAGCACCGCCTCGTACAAGGCAGAGTCCACCACCTGACCGCGACCGGTTTTCTCGCGATAGTGCAGGGCAGCGAGTGCGCCCAAACACGCAAACGTGGCAGCCAATTCGTCGCCGATGCTGATGCCCATTCGCGAGGGTGGCGTGGACGGATCGCCGCAGACGTAACGCAGCCCGCCCATCGCTTCGCCGACAGCGCCGAAGCCCGCGCGGTGGGAGTAGGGGCCATTCTGGCCGTAGCCGGATACGCGGATCATGATCAAACGCGGGTTGATCTTGCTCAGTTCCTCGTAGCCGCAGTTCCATTTCTCCATCGTGCCGGGTCGGAAGTTCTCGAGTACGAAATCGGCTTCCTTGACCAACTCTTTCAACACGCGCTGTCCCTCTTCCTGACGCATGTCGAGGGTGATGGCCTTCTTGTTGCGGGCAACGACGGGCCACCACAGTGACGGTTCGCCAGCCTTCTGACGTCCCCACACACGCAGCGGATCTCCTTGGCCCGGCGGCTCGATCTTGATGACCTCGGCGCCCAAGTCACCCAGCAGCTGACCGCAGAAAGGACCCGCCAGTAACGTGCCTAACTCCAGCACGCGAAGATCGGAAAGGGGGCCACGCTTGAAATTCGGTTCGGCGGTCATGGTCGGTAATACCTCGGCTGACGAAAGGTTCGAGTGAGCACAAATGCCCCGGGGTTTGTACCGAGTGACGATTGTCCGGTCAAGGATGGCTCGACGACCACACACGAGGCGGTTAACGAGGTTAGAATGGATCGCGAAGACGACAGCACGGAGGTTCGATGTCGCGCGCGATCGAAATCGTGGAAGTTGGCCCACGCGATGGACTGCAGAGCGAGCCAGGCGTCATGCCGACGGCCGCCAAAATCGAATTCATCGAACGCCTGATTGACGCAGGATTGCGTCGACTCGAAGTGACCAGCTTCGTGAATCCCAAGAAGGTTCCGCAGATGGCCGACGCGGAGCAGGTGCTCGCCGGTCTGAACAAACGCGCCGACGTTCGTTACGTGGGTCTCGTGCTCAACCGCAAGGGTTTCGAGCGCGCCGTTGCGGCTGGCTGCAACGAAATCGGCATGGCGGTGGTCGCAAGCGATACGTTCAATCGTCGCAACCAGGGCGTCGGCACCGATGAATCCATCGCCGCGTGGCTCGAGATCGCAAAGGAAGCCCATGCCGCAGGGGTGCGCCCCCAGGTGACGGTATCAGCCGCTTTCGGCTGTCCTTTCGAGGGCGAGATTTCGGTTGATCGCGTTATCGAGGTCGCCAAGCGCGTGGCAGAGGCAAATCCTTATGAGGTTGCCTTCGCCGACACCATCGGGGTGGGCGTGCCCTCGCAGGTTACCGAGATTCTGACGCGGGCCCGCGAGGCGTTGCCCGGCGTGCGTCTGCGCGCGCACTTCCACAACACGCGCAACACTGGTCTCGCCAATGCCTACGCCGCCGTCGCGGCAGGCGTGTCGGCGCTCGATTCGAGCGCGGGTGGCATCGGGGGCTGTCCGTTCGCACCAGCCGCCACGGGCAACATACCGACGGAAGATCTCGTCTACATGCTAGAACGTATGGGTGTATCGACGGGCATTGATCTCGACAAACTTCTCGCAACGGGCGAGTGGTTGCAACAAACTCTCGGTCGCAATGTGCCAGGCATGTTGCTCAAGGCCGGTGGTTTTCCGAAACCGTCCGCGCAAGCGGCATGACCGTTCATCGGTTGATGTCACGCGTCGAACGGATTGCAGAGCATGGGGTGAGGTCGGATACTTCGGCCTCCTTGTTTCACCACGGATAGCGAGCCCAAGGGGGGCGCATGTCATATCGATTGGGTGTAGACGTCGGCGGCACGTTCACGGACCTGCTGCTAGTTCATGAAAAGTCGGGCCAAGTGTGGACCGCGAAGGTGCCCTCAACACCTGCCGATCAGTCGATCGGCGTGTTGAACGGTATCCAGAAGGTCTGCGAGCGTGCCGGGATCGATCCCAAGCAGATCGATCACGTGATGCACGGTACGACCGTTGCCACCAACACGGTGCTCACGGGCACTGGCGCCAAAGTCGGCTTGGTCACCACCAAGGGCTACCGTCAGGTACTGCAGATCGCGCGCTCCTTCGTGCCGGGCGGCCTCGGTGGCTGGATCATCTACAACAAGTCGCTGCCGATGGCGCCGCTCGCTTGCACGATCGAAGCCGACGAGCG
>CAIVYV010000231.1 GCA_903910215.1 uncultured Pseudomonadota bacterium | reverse complement strand
TCCGCCGGTATCGGTTGCCTCGAGTGCAAGAAGCCGCTGATCGACAAGGTTGTGGCAGACGCATCGGCCATGCGCTCGCGCGCGGAAGAGTACGAACAGAATCCGGAGCTCGTGCGGGCGATCCTCGCCGAGGGCAGTGAGAAGGCGCGTGAGGCAGCACGCGAGACGCTCGACGAAGTCCGTCGCGCCATGCATCTGCGCGGAGACTGAAGAGCTATGTCCAAACCCGAATTGCGTCTGGTGCCACCGCCTGCGGATGCCGTCGAGGCGAATGCAGTGAGCGTTCCGACGCAGGAAGAGATGCCTTTTGCCGTGGTTCAGGGCGAGCCTGTCACGCAACTGCCGCGTGATCTCTACATCCCGCCGCAGGCTCTCGAGGTCTTTCTCGAGGCGTTTGAGGGTCCGCTCGACCTGCTGCTGTATCTGATCCGTCGCCAGAATCTCGACATCCTCGATATTCCGCTCGCGGATATCACGCGTCAGTACATGAACTACATCGAGCTGATGCAGGACATGCAGCTCGAGCTAGCGGGTGAATATTTGTTGATGGCGGCTACGCTCGCCGAGATCAAATCCCGCATGTTGTTGCCGCGCTCTAGCGAGGTGACAACCGAAGAAATAGATCCGCGTGCTGATCTCGTGCGTCGCTTGCAGGAGTACGAGCGCTACAAGCAGGCGGCCGAAAGTATCGATCGCGTGCCGCGACTCGAGCGCGATATTTGGTTGGCAAGTGCGCACAACGAACACCGTCGGCCGCTGACACAGCTGCCGACTGTCACGCTGCAGGAGATGATCGTCGCTTTCCGCGATGTCGTCTCGCGTGCGGCGATGTTCCAACATCACCACGTGCAGCGTGAGCGCTTGTCCGTGCGTGCGCGCATGACGGATGTGCTGGCGGCAGTCGAGGGCGGTGGTTTCGTTGACTTCGGCAACCTCTTCAAGCCAGAGGAGGGGCGCATGGGCGTCACCGTCACCTTTATCGCGATCCTCGAATTGGTGCGCGAGGGTCTGCTCGATCTCGTGCAGACCGAGCCTTACGGGCCACTGCACGTGCGTGCCGTGCAATCGCCGCGCCTGCGTGCGGTACCCGATGACGAATCTCAGGACGAAGGAACAGCATGAGCGAGAATCACATTCGTAATGTCGTCGAGGCCGCGTTGTTGGCTGCCGGGAAATCCTTGCCGGCTGCAGATCTCGCGCAGCTCTTTGACGAGGACGGTCGTCCGGAGAAGCCGCAGATCGTCGCTGCCTTGCAGCAATTGGAAAGCGAGTACGCCGATCGCGGCATTGAGCTCAAGGAAACCGCGAGCGGTTGGCGAATCCAGATCAAGCAGGGTTATGGGCGCGAGGTGTCGCGACTGTGGCCGGAACGTCCGCAGCGCTATTCGCGTGCGCTGCTCGAAACTTTGGCATTGGTGGCTTACCGACAACCGATTACCCGAGCCGAAATCGAGTCGGTTCGTGGCGTTGCGGTCAATCCGAACATCATCAAGACGCTGATGGAGCGAGATTGGGTTCGCGTGGTGGGTCATCGTGATGTCCCGGGTCATCCGGAGTTGCTCGGTACGACTCGCGAGTTCCTCGATTACTTTGGTCTGCGCAGCATCGACGAGTTACCGCCGCTTGCCGAGCTCAAGGCCATGGCGGATCTCAATCCGCAGTTGATGCTGCCGGTGGCGGGTGACCTCGAAGCTACCGAGGCGACCGAGACTGCCGACGGTGGCGACGCCGTTGAAACCCCAGCACCCGTGATTGAGCCGGCGCCATCGGATGACGAGCCAGTCTACGTCGCTGATCGGACGGAGGCGTGACGAGTCGTCGTCCGCCTCGGCGATCGGGCGCTCGCCCTAGCCCCCGCCCGGGCTCCCGAACAAGCGGTGCGGAGTTGCCGGGTGATCGCTTGCAAAAAGTGCTTGCTCAGGCCGGGCTGGCTTCGCGTCGCGAAGCGGAGCAATGGATCATTGCGGGACGGGTGACCATCAACGGCGTGCGCGCCGAGCTCGGTCAGCGCGTGCAGGGTCGTGACGAAATCCGTATCGACGGTCGCGTGCTCAGGCGAGCGCGCGATCCCGAGAAGCTCTCAGTCGACGCGTCGACGTTTCTTTGCAATCGCTCACCCGGACAATCTTTGACCGAAGAGCTCGTGCCGAAACTGCCGCGCCGGGCCGGTAAGCGATTCCTGGCGGTCTCGCCGATGCCCAACGTCGATGGAGGCTTGGAGCTACTGACTACCGATGGCGCCCTTGCGACCCGCTTGCAGCGTCGCGTGCGCCGCTGGTTGACCGAATTCTTGATCCGAGTGCGCGGCGAATTGACGCCGGAAAGCCTCGATGCGATCGCGGGCGGTCAGTTGGACGATGGTCGAAAACTTTCGGTGTTGGCGGTGGAGGGGTCGGACGAGTTCACCGAAGGCGCCAACCGCTGGTATCGCATCGAAGTCGAGGGTGCGAGCGGCAAGGAGATTCGGCAGTTGTTCGAGCGACAAGGTGCGCTCGTCAGTCGAATTTTGCGTACACGACTAGGCGCACTCGCGCTGACACGCGATCTAAATCGCGGCCATTTTCGCAAGCTGACCGACGAGGAATCGCAGGCGCTGCAAAGCAGCGAGGCGGGTCAGGTGCCGATCGGCGATGAGGAAGACGACGCCGACTGAGCGTCAAAGGCCCCGCCGGTGACGCCGCGTGCCTGCGGCCCGAGTAATGCGACGAAAGGTGCCGTCAGTGTCGCCGGATCCGGCAGGGTGTTGATGTTTTCCGAGGGGTAGGCCTGTCGGCGCATTTGCGTGCGAGCCTTGCCCGGATTCAAAGAATTCACGCGCACGGTCGATTTCTCGAGCTCATCGGCCAGAACCTGCATGAATCCTTCGAGCGCAAACTTGGAAACGGCGTAGGCACCCCAGTAGGCGCGTCCCTTGCGACCCACCGCACTCGATGTGCACACGATCGAGGCATCGTTCGAGGCGCGCAGTAGGGGCAACAGGGTTTGGGTGAGAGCGGCGTTGGCGGTCACGTTGACGTGCATCACGCGTACCCAGGTGGGCATGTCGTATTCCTCGATGGGCATCGGCTGACCGAGGAGGGCCGCATTCAGCACGAGACCATCGAGCCGTCCCCAGCGTTCTTGGGCAGCGCGGGCGATCGTGTCGAAATCCTGTGCAACGGCTTTCTCCAGGTCGAGCGGAGCGATCGCCGGAGCAGCGATGGCAACACCATCGTGGGCCTGCAAGGCGAGGATTGCATCGTGCACTGCCTCGAGCTTTTTGACGTTGCGCCCGAGCAGCAAAACCTCGGCACCGTATCGAGCGCATTCGAGGGCGAGTGCATGGCCGATGCCGGCCGTCGGTCCGGTGATGGCTATCACGCGCCCGCGGAGCTCGCCGGGTGACAAGCGGATACGCGTCGGGTCGAAGGAAGTCGGGCTCATCGTCTCTCCTGAAAGAGGTTCTACCGCAAGGCGCTCGGCAATCGGCCGCGTGACAAAGTCACCGCGGCGCGCCAGGCGCGAATCGTACGCGACAACGGTTCGAACCGAGTGATCGAGAAGTCCGGCAAGCGGCTTCGTAGGCGTACTGCCGTGTCGTGGGCGAGCGTAGCCCAGAGCAGTGCCGGTGCCCGCGTCGGCAATTCGTCGACGGAGCAGGCGCCCGCCAGCGTGCGTACTTCGGCTGCGAGTTCAGTCAAGCGCGCTCGCAAATGCCGGGACTCAAGCTCGCCCAACGGATGGCGAACCCAAGGCTCGTGCGCTTCTGGCGGATCGCCGAGCGCACGGTACAGGCGGCCGCGATGCGCATGCTGTGGCCAGTCCGCGAGTAGTTCGATCTCACGAATCACTCGGCCGAGCGCGCGAGCGCGATCCGAGGCCGGTTGGCCGAGAGAGGCGAACACACTGTCGGCCCAGAGCGCGAGATAGTCATCGAGTTCGGCCTGGGTGAGAAAAGCCACGGTCGCCAGATCGATGCGGGTCGCCTCCGCGAGTCCTCGCAAATCTGGCAAAGACAACCCGGCCGTCAGCGAGGCCTCGGCTAGTGCTCGGGTTGCGGGGTGTCGTGGGCTCGCTTGGCAGAGGCGAGTGAATTCCTCAGACCACCACTCGAGACGCGTGTGCGCCACGTTGTGATCGAGGTCGGGACGAAGACTGGTCGTGATCTCGCGCTCGATATCAAACAGCGCCTGCAGCCGTGGCCGGTCGGCGGGCGGGGAAAATCGCAGCACGAGTTCGCGACTCGTAGCACCGGCGTCGTGCAGCTCTGGCGTCATTCGGCCGGTTTACGCAACGCGCAGAGATAATTGACCTTGGGTTGCTTCACGAGCGTGGCGGCATGGGTCAGCGGGTTGTACTCGAGTCCAGCGAGCTCTAGCAGTTCGAGTCCCGCGGCGCGCGCCCAAGCGGCTATCTCGGCCGGTCGGATCAGGCGCTCGTACTCGTGTGTGCCTTTGGGGACGAGGCCGGCCACGTATTCCGCTCCGACGATGGCAAGGAGGAAGGATCGCCAATCGCGGTTGATCGTCGAGAGAAAAATCAACCCGCCCGGTCTGCAGAGTTTCGCCAGGGTGTCGATGGTCGCGCCCGGGTCGGGTACGTGCTCGAGCATCTCCATGCAGGTGACCACATCGAACGCGGCAGGCTCACGCTCGGCCAACTCTTCTGCTGGCTGCAGTCGGTAGTCGATGGCGATGCTGCCGGCAGCTGCGTGCAGACGGGCAACTTCGATCATGCCCGCGGCGCGATCGATCGCGGTCATACGGGCACCGCGTTTGGCGAGCGACTCGGCTAAAAGGCCACCGCCACAGCCCACATCGAGCACGCGAGCACCCTTCAGGCTCGCACGCTCGGCGATGAATTCCACCCGTAGCGGGTTGAGGTTATGCAGCGGTTTGAACTCTCCGGCAGGGTCCCAAAACCGGTGCGAGAGGGCGTCGAACTTGGCCACTTCGGCGGCGTCGAAAGGAGTCTCGATGGGCATGCGGGAACCACGGCGTTGACGGGTCTCGTATGGTACTATTTCAAGCTCTTTATGAGCGAAATTGCCCGCGAAGTTTTGCCCGTCAATCTCGAAGACGAGATGCGTCAGTCCTATCTCGATTACGCGATGAGCGTAATCGTCGGGCGCGCGCTCCCGGATGTTCGTGACGGCCTGAAACCTGTCCATCGTCGCGTTCTCTACGCGATGCGTGAACTCGGCAACGAGTACAACAAGCCGTACAAGAAATCGGCGCGCGTCGTCGTTGACGTCATCGGTAAGTACCATCCGCACGGCGACGTGGCGGTCTACGACGCGGTCGTGCGCATGGCGCAGCCGTTCTCGATGCGCTACCTGCTCGTCGATGGCCAAGGCAACTTCGGCTCGGTCGATGGTGACACGCCGGCAGCCATGCGTTACACCGAAGTGCGTATGTCGCGATTGGCCGGCGAGTTGCTCGCCGATATCGATCGCGAGACGGTCGACTTTGTTCCGAACTACGACGATTCTTTGACCGAACCCGCGGTGATGCCCTCGCGCATCCCGAATTTGTTGGTCAACGGTTCCTCGGGTATCGCCGTCGGCATGGCTACGAACATTCCGCCGCACAATCTCACGGAAGTCATCAACGCATGCATCGCCGTGATCGACGATCCGGAGATCGGCTTGCCGGCGCTGATGCAGCACGTACCAGGGCCGGATTTTCCGACGGCCGGCATCATCAACGGTGCTCGTGAGATCGTCAGCGCCTATAAGGGCGGTCGTGGTCGGCTTTCGATCCGCGCGCGTACTCACTTCGAAGAGGTCGGTAGTCGCGGTGATCGTCAGGCGATCATCGTTACCGAGCTACCGTATCAAGTGAACAAGGCGCGTTTGATCGAGCGCATCGCTGATCTCGTTCGCGACAAGCAGATCGAGGGGATCTCCAACGACGGTTTGCGCGATGAGTCCGACAAGGACGGCATGCGCATCGTCATCGAGTTGAAGCGTGGCGAGAACGCTGAGGTCATCCTCAACAACCTGTATGCGCAAACGCCGCTCGAAACGGTGTTCGGCATCAACATGGTTGCGCTTGTCGATGGCCAGCCGCGATTGCTATCGCTCAAGGAGATGCTCGAGGCGTTCATTCGCCACCGTCGAGAGGTTGTTACCCGTCGTACGGTGTTCGATCTCGCCAAGGCTCGTGCTCGCGCTCATCTGCTCGAGGGGTTGGCCGTGGCGCTCGCCAACATCGACGAGGTCATTGCGCTCATCAAAGCGTCGCCGACACCGGCTGAAGCCAAGGTCGGATTGCTCTCGAAGGTATGGAGTTCCGGCGCGGTGCCCGAGATGCTGGCGCGTGCCAACAATGTCTCGACGCGACCGAGAGATCTCGCGGCTGAACTTGGCTTGCAGCGTGAGGGCGGTGGTTATCGTCTCAGCGAGGAGCAGGCTCAGGCGATCCTCGACATGCGCTTGAACCGTTTGACGGGACTCGAGCAGGACAAGATTGTCGCCGAGTACGCCGAATTGCTGGCCGAGATCACCGATCTGTCGGACATCCTCGCGCGCGCTGAGCGTTTGACCCAGGTGGTGCGCGATGAGCTCATCGCGATCCGCGAAGATTATGGCGATGCGCGTCGCACCGAGATCAATCTCGATCACATCGATCTGGCCACCGAAGATTTGATCGAGCCGCAAGATGTCGTTGTTACGCTCTCGCACGCGGGTTATGCCAAGAGCCAGCCCTTGTCGGAGTACCAAGCGCAACGGCGCGGCGGTCGCGGCAAGGCGGCAACGGCGGTCAAAGACGAAGATTTCGTCGAAAAGCTCTTCGTGGCGCACACGCACGACACGTTGCTCTGTTTTTCGAGTCGAGGTCGTGTGTATTGGCTGCGGGTATTCGAACTGCCGCAGGCGGGTCGTGGTGCGCGCGGGAAGCCCTTGGTCAATCTCATGCCGCTCGAAGAGGGTGAGAAGATCAATGCCGTACTGCCAATCAAGCAATTCGACGACGAGCGCTTCGTGTTTATGGCGACGAGTCATGGCACCGTCAAGAAGACGCCTCTATCGGCATACTCGCGTCCTCGTCCCTCCGGCATCATCGCGGTCGATCTGCGCGATGGCGACCGGTTGGTCGGCGTCGGCCTCACCGACGGTAAGCGCGACATCATCCTTTGCTCAAGCGGTGGCAAGGCCATTCGCTTCAATGAAGAAGAAGTGCGTCCGATGGGTCGCGACGCCACCGGCGTTCGCGGCATCAAGCTCGCCGAAGGCCAAGAGGTCATCTCGTTGGTCGTCGTCGGCGATGGTTTGATCCTCACCGCATCCGAGAACGGGTACGGCAAATTGACTCCGCTGGAAGACTTCCCGTTACATGGCCGTGGCGGACAAGGCGTGATCGCGTTGCAGACCACCGAGCGAAATGGTCGCACCGTGGCGGCGCTGCAATTGCAGGCCGACCAGGAAATCATGCTGATCAGCTCCAATGGCACACTCGTACGCACGGGCGTGAGCGAGATCTCGATCGTCGGACGCAACACCCAGGGTGTTCGCCTCATTCGCCTCGATGAGGGTGAGCGACTGGCCGGCGTCGAAGGTGTCGGATTGCTGGCGACCGAGGAAGGTGAGGTGGTCGATGAGACTGCTGTGCTGCCATCTGCCGATGAGGCAGGCGAGTCGCCGACCACGCACTGATCGTTCGCGGGTTTCATAAACGGGGTTAGTCACGATGCGCGTATTCAATTTCGCGGCAGGTCCGGCGACGTTGCCGCTCAAAGTGCTCGAGCAGGCTCGTAACGAAATGCTCGACTGGCAGGGCAGCGGCATGTCCGTGATGGAAGTGAGCCATCGCAGCAAAGCGTTCGTCGCCGTTGCCGAACAGGCCGAAGTTGATCTGCGCGAATTGATGGCGATCCCGTCGAACTACCGGGTGCTGTTCTTACAGGGCGGTGCGACCGGTCAGTTCACGGCGATTCCGATGAACTTGGCGACGTCCGAATCCACCACTCAATACATCAACACCGGCGCTTGGTCCAAGAAGGCGATCGGTGAGGCCAAGCGCTATTGCAAGGTTGAAGTGCTGGCGGATGAGTCGGCTTCCAACTACTCGACCGTGCCCGCTGAGGCGGCACTGAGTTACTCAGCCGATGCCGCCTACGTGCACTACACGCCAAACGAAACCATCGGTGGCGTCGAGTTCCCTTACGTGCCGGCAACGGGCAACGTGCCGCTCGTAGCGGATATGTCATCGACCATCCTTTCGCGTCCGATCGAGGTAGCGAAGTTCGGTCTCATCTATGCGGGTGCACAAAAGAACATCGGTCCGTCGGGCCTGTGTGTCGTTATCGTTCGCGATGATCTGATCGGCAAGGCGCGAGCGGGTACACCGCCGATTTGGGACTACGCGGCGATGGCCAAAGAAGGCTCGATGCTCAATACGCCGCCGACCTTCGGTATTTACATGGCCGGCCTGGTGTTCCAGTGGTTGAAGCGTCAGGGTGGACTCAGCGTCATCGGTGAGCGCAATCGCGTCAAGGCCGAGACCTTGTATCGTGCGATTGATTCATCGGGCTATTACAAAAGTCCCGTGGCGCCGAATGCGCGCTCGTGGATGAACGTGCCGTTCACCATCCCGAATCCGGATCTTGAGAAAAGCTTCTGCGCGGAAGCGGCCAAAGCGGGACTTGCGAATCTCGAAGGTCACCGCTCGGTCGGCGGCATGCGTGCGTCGATTTACAACGCCATGCCACTCGCCGGGGTCGAGGCGCTCGTCGCCTTCATGCAAGACTTCCAGCAGCGCCACGCTTGAGGCCGTCATGGGCTATCGAATCCTCACGCTGAACCAGATCAGTGTGCGTGGCCTCGAACGCTTCCCGCGCGACCGTTACGAGATTGCTTCCTCGCTCGTGAATCCCGACGCCATCCTGCTGCGTTCGGCCGATCTACATTCGGTCGAGATTGCGCCCTCGGTGCTCGCCGTGGGACGTGCAGGTGCCGGCACGAACAACGTACCCGTAGCCGCGCTTTCGAAGCGAGGCGTTCCGGTGTTCAACGCGCCGGGGGCTAACTCGAACGCGGTCAAAGAATTGGTGATTGCGAGTCTGTTTCTCGCGGCGCGCAATATCTGCCAGGCTTGGGATTTCGCGCGCGGCCTCAGCGGCGACGACAAGACGATCGACGAGGCGACGGAGAAGGGCAAGAAATCGTTCGCGGGTTTCGAGCTGCCGGGTCGCACGTTGGGTGTGATTGGTCTTGGCGCGATCGGCGTCGAAGTGGCAAATGCGGCCGAGCGTCTCGGTATGCGCGTCATCGGCTACGACCCGGATATCACCGTCCAGCGTGCGTGGCAGCTGTCCGCGTCGATCGAGCAGGCGCGTTCATTGGATGAGCTGTTCTCGCGTAGTCAGTTTGTCACCGTGCACGTACCGCTCGTCGAGGGCACCCGTGCGCTCGTGAATTCGACGCGGTTGCAGTTGATGCCCGAGCAAGCCGTGCTGCTCAATTTTTCGCGTGCGCCGATCGTCGACGATGCCGCAGTCATCGCGGCGCTCGATGCTGATCGTCTGCATGCCTATATTTGCGACTTTCCGAAAAACGCCCTCAAAGACCACGCGCGAGTGATCACCTTGCCGCACCTTGGTGCGTCGACGGGCGAAGCAGAGGAAAACTGCGCGGTGATGGTCGCCGACACTCTCCGCGACTATCTCGAGCACGGCAATATTCGGCACAGCGTGAATTTCCCGGATGCCGCCATGCCGCGCCCGGTGGGCACGCGTCGTATCGCCGTGGCCAATAGTAACGTCCCCAATATGGTCGGCCAGGTCTCGACCTTGCTCGCCGCGGCCGGGCTCAACATCGCCGAATTGTTGAACAAGTCTCGCGGTGAGTACGCCTACACGCTGATCGATACCGAGGGCACGGTTGATGAGGCGCTGCTTGGTCGCATTCGCGCGATCGAGGGCGTACTCTCGGCCCGAGCTCTCTAACCGCTTAACTCAGATAGGTGCCGGCGATGGCCGCCAAGAAAAAGACGCAAAAATCAGCTCGTACCGCGCCTAAGCGAAAGGCCGATGGCAAGGGAGGCGCAGGGATGATCGAATCGCTGCGTGAGCAGATCGATCGTGTTGATCGCGATCTGCATGGCTTGCTCAACGAACGTGCGCGCCTGGCGCGTCAGGTTGGCATCTCGAAGGGTCAGCAGGGGCGATTGGTCGATTTCTATCGTCCGGAGCGGGAGTCGCAAGTGCTGCGTATGGCGCTCGAACGTAATGCAGCGGCGCGTGGTCAAGGCACGCTGCGCGACGAAGAGATCGTGCGCTTGTTCCGCGAAATCATGTCGGCCTGTCTTGCGCAGGAGGAGCCACTCAAGATCGGCTTCTTGGGTCCCGAGGGCACGTTCTCGCAGACTGCGGTCTACAAGCATTTCGGCCACTCGGCGCGTGCGCTGTCGCTCGCTAGCATCGATGAAGTATTCCACGAGGTCGAGGCTGGGCATGCCGACTTCGGCGTGGTGCCCATCGAGAATTCGACCGAAGGTAGCGTCAATCACACGCTCGATCGTTTTTTGACGTCGCCACTGCAGATCTGTGGCGAAGTCGAGTTGCGTATCCGCCAGAACCTGATGGGTCGCATGAAGTCCCTGCGCGAGATCAAGCGTGTGTGCAGTCATCCGCAGTCGCTTGCCCAATGTCGGCAATGGCTTAAAGAGCATTTGCCCGAGGTCGAATTGATCGCGGAGTCATCGAACGCGGAGGCGGCGCGGCGTGCTCGTGATGAGAAGGGCACGGCGGCCATCGCCGGTGAAACAGCGGCCGAGGTGTACGATCTTTCGATCCTTTCCGCCGACATCGAAGATCGGCCTGATAACACCACTCGCTTTCTGGTCATTGGCAGACGTACGTTTGGTCCGAGTGGAAACGATCGCACGACCTTGCTGCTCTCGACTGGGCACACCGAGGCACCGGGTGCATTGCATCGTCTGCTCGAGCCACTGGCCAAAAATCGCGTCAGCCTGACGCGCATCGAGTCGCGACCGTCGCAGCGTCGCAAGTGGGACTATGTTTTCTTCATCGATCTTGAGGGCCATGCGTCCGACGCGCCGGTTGCGCGCGCGCTCGCGGGTCTCAAATCGCGCGCGTCGCTGTTCCGTGTGCTCGGGTCATACCCCCGCGCGGTGCTATGAGCAGTTGGTCGGTTTCACCGGCGACGCGTCTCGAAGGGCGCATTCGAGTGCCTGGTGACAAATCGGTTTCGCATCGTGCGTTGATGTTGGGCGCCATCGCCGAGGGAATCACGACGGCCGACGGATTTCTAGCGAGCGAAGATTGTCTCGCGACGCTCAAGGCTTTGAGTACTCTCGGCGTCAAAATCGAGCGACCGGCGGCGACTTCCGTCCGCATCGAAGGCGTCGGTTTGCGTGGCTTGCACGGCACCACTGCAGCCCTCGATATGGGCAATGCGGGCACCGCGATGCGTCTGTTCATGGGTCTGCTGTCTGGGCAGTCATTTGATTCGACACTAATCGGCGACTCTTCGTTGATGCGCCGCCCGATGGAACGGGCAGCGGCACCGCTACGACAAATGGGTGCTTCGATCGAAACGCGCGAAGGCAAGCCACCCGTGGTGATTCGGGGTGGGCGCGATCTGACTGGAATCAATTTCGACATGCCGGTGGCGAGCGCGCAGGTGAAGTCGGCCGTCTTACTGGCCGGGTTGTATGCGCGTGGCGAAACCCGAGTCACCGAGCCTGCACCGACGCGCGATCACACCGAGCGAATGCTGCAGGGCTTCGGCGTCGATCTGCGGCGCGAGGGCGCCACGGTCACGGTTCGTGCGCCGGCGAAGCTCGCGGGCTGTCATGTCGATGTGCCTGCCGATTTTTCGTCGGCGGCTTTTTTTATGGTGGCAGGCTGCCTCGCGAGTGAGGGTGAGTTACATCTCGAACGGGTTGGTATGAACCCAACCCGTACGGGCTTGCTCGATATCTTGCTCGCCATGGGTGCGAATATCGAAGTGCGGGATCTGCGAACAGCCGGCCCTGAGCCGACCGCCGATTTAATCATTCGTCCTTCGCGGCTGCGCGGTATCGAGGTGCGCCCGGAATGGGTGCCGCTGGCGATCGATGAGTTTCCCGTTTTCTTCATCGCCGCTGCCTGTGCCGAGGGTGAGTCGGTGTTGCGGGGTGCCGAGGAACTGCGCGTCAAGGAGAGCGATCGGCTGGCCGTCATGTCCGCCGGATTGAACGCGCTCGGCGTTGCCCACGAACTCCTGCCGGACGGGATGCGCCTCGCGGGTGCCCGCGGTAACGGTCCGGTGTTTCAGCCGGGGCGGATCGAAAGCCACGGCGATCACCGTATCGCGATGTCGTTTGCCGTGGCGTCGCTGCGGGCCTCTGGCGCGATCGAGATCGAGGATACCGCCAACGTGGCAACCTCTTTCCCGGGTTTTGCAGCTCTGGCGCGTGCGTGCGGACTTCGCCTCCGCGAGGTGGCGTGAGCTCGTCGGTAACCACGATCCCGGTACCGGTGGTGGCCGTCGACGGCCCGTCCGGTTCCGGCAAGGGTACGGTTTGTCGACGCCTGGCGAGCCGGATTGGCTGGCACTTGCTCGATAGTGGGGCGTTATATCGCCTGGTCGCGGTGGCAGGGCTAGCCGAAGGCCTCGAGTCGGATGATGTCGACGGGCACAGCCGGATCGCGAGCCGGATGAAGGTGCGCTTTGGCTCAGACTCGAGCGGCGGTGAACGCATCCAGCTCGACGGCCTTGAGGTCACGGCGCTGGTGCGGGCCGAGCAGACCGGGCAGGGGGCCTCGCGGGTCGCCGCTTGGCCGGCGGTGCGTTCGGCCTTGACCGAGCGGCAGCGCGCTTTCGCCGAGTTGCCGGGCTTGATCGCTGACGGGCGCGACATGGGGACGGTGATTTTTCCGTCAGCGCCGCTCAAGATTTTCCTCACCGCCAGTGCCGAGGAAAGGGCCCTGCGGCGCTATAACCAGTTGAAAGGTAAGGATTCCGGTGTTAGTCTCGCCGCCCTTTCGCGGGAGATAGCCGAACGCGACGAGCGCGATTCCACCCGCGCCGTGGCACCACTTCGGCCAGCGTCCGACGCGTTCGTGATCGACTCCACGGGTGTCACCGTCGAGGCCATCGTCGAGCGGGTGATCGAACTCGGACGCGAGCGCGCTTTGTGGCGCTGACCCCCTGAAAATCTTCGATCGTGTTTTGGGTGATCGCGCAAGGAAGCGTGGTCTTGTTCGGCAATTCCCGTGGGCCATCGGATGAAGGCTGCTCGGGCCAGACGTCGCGGTGACGTTTTCACCGCATTACGAGTAACAACCAATGACTGAAAGTTTTGCGCAACTGTTCGAGCAGAGCCTCGCTAGTCAGCGAATCCGCCCGGGACAAATTCTCTCTGGGCTGATCGTCGAAGTGGGCGATGACATGGTCATCGTCAACGTCGGTTTGAAGTCCGAGGCCGTCATTCCGGTCGAGCAGTTTAAGAATGAGCGCGGTGAGATCGAGGTCAAGGCCGGCGACATGGTCGAAGTGGCCCTCGACTCGGTCGAAGACGGCACGGGTGAAACCCGCCTCTCGCGCGAGAAGGCCAAGCGCGCCCGCACCTGGACGCGTCTCGAAGAAGCCTTCAACGCCGGCGAGATCGTCATCGGCATCATCACGGGCCGCGTGAAGGGTGGCTTTACAGTCGAGATCGAGCACGTCCGCGCGTTCCTGCCGGGTTCGCTCGTCGATGTGCGTCCGGTACGTGACACCGCGTATCTCGAGAACAAGCCGCTCGAGTTCAAGGTCATCAAGCTCGACCAGAAACGTAACAATGTCGTCGTCTCGCGTCGCGCTGTTGTAGAGCAGGAGTTCTCCGCCGAGCGCAGCGCGCTCATGGACAACCTGCAGGAAGGT
>CAIVYV010000230.1 GCA_903910215.1 uncultured Pseudomonadota bacterium | reverse complement strand
GGCAAATTGAACCAGAATCAATTTGGCTATGAGGATCAGCGCGTCATCGACGTCGTGATGCAGGGTCACGCCGAGATGTGGGCGGCGATGACCGAGCGCGATGCGATCTACGCCAACGCCGAGGCGACGGACGAGGATTACATGCGCGCCGCCGAACTCGAGGTGCGCTTTGCCGAGTACGGTGGCTACGACGCTGAGGCGAGGGCGGCGAGCATCCTAGTCGATGCGGGGCTCGATGAGTCGCTGCACCGCGGGCTCATGCGCGAAGTGCCGCCGGGACTCAAGCTGCGCGTGCTCCTTGCGCAGGCGCTGTTCTCGAACCCGGACGTGCTGCTGCTTGATGAGCCGACCAATAACCTCGACATCCACTCCATCCAGTGGCTCGAGGGCGTGCTCAACGAATCGAACTCCACCATGATCATCATCAGCCACGATCGGCACTTCCTCAATCAGGTGTGCACGCACATGGCGGATCTGGATTTTCAGCAACTGAAAATCTACCCCGGCAACTACGACGACTTCATGCTCGCCTCCACGCAGGCCCGCGCGCGGGTTGAAGCCGCGAACGCGAAGGCCAAGGATCGCATCTCGGATTTGCAGGAGTTCGTGCGTCGCTTCTCGGCGAACGCGTCCAAGGCCCGGCAGGCGACCTCACGACGCAAGGCCATCGAGAAGATCAAGATCGAAGAGATCCGGCCGTCTTCGCGCCAGAACCCCTACATCCGCTTCGAGCAGGTGAAGAAACTCTATCGCTCGGCCGTCAACATCGCCAAGCTGAGCTTTCGCTATCCGGGCACCGAGAACTGGATCCTGAAGGACGTCAGCTTCAACGTCGAGGCGGGCGATCGCATTGCGGTGATTGGTCCGAACGGCATCGGCAAGACGACCCTGATGCAGTGCATCGCGGGGGTGCTGAAGCCCGTCTCAGGCAGCATCACCTGGGTCGAGAACGCCGAGCCCGGTTACATGCCGCAGGATCCGCAGGCAGAGTTCGTCGAAAAGGTCGATTTGCTGACCTGGATGTCGCAGTGGACCGGCAAGGCGGACGACGAGATGATCGTGCGAGCGACACTCGGGCGCCTGCTGTTCTCGGGTGACGAGACAAAGAAATCCGTGAAGGTGCTCTCAGGTGGCGAGAAGGGTCGCATGATGTACGGCAAGCTGTTGCTGCAGCGCCCGAACGTGATGCTGCTCGATGAGCCCACCAATCACATGGACATGGAGACCATCGAGTCGTTGCAGATCGGACTCGAGAAGTATCCGGGCACGCTGATCTTTGTCTCGCACGATCGTGAGTTCGTCAGCGGCCTTGCCACGCGCATCATCGAGATCGAGCCAGGTGGCGGTATCACCGACCATCGCGGGAGCTACGACGAGTACTTGCAGATCCGCGGCCGCGCCGGCTGAGGTCGCGCGGGCTCTCTGCCCACCCTCAGCCCCGCCTCAATAACCGCGCCTTGTCGCGCTGCCAGTCGCGATCTTTCTCTGTCGCGCGTTTGTCGTGCTGCTTCTTGCCCTTGGCCAGTCCGATCTGCAGTTTCGCCTTGCCGCGCTGCCAGTAGAGCTCGAGCGGCACGATGGTGTAGCCCTTGCGCTCCACGGCGCCGATGAGGTGCGCGATCTCGCTTTTATTGAGCAGCAGCTTACGGGTTCGCGTGGGATCCGCGATGACGTGCGTCGAGGTCGTAGTAAGCGGATTGATGTGCGCGCCCGTAATGAAGGCCTCGCCATTGCGCACGTAGACGTGCGACTCGGTGATCTGCGCCTTGCCGGCACGCAGTGACTTGACCTCCCAGCCTTCGAGCACGAGTCCG
>CAIVYV010000229.1 GCA_903910215.1 uncultured Pseudomonadota bacterium | reverse complement strand
CTCAAGTATGCGAGCGACAGCGTGTTCTCCGAACAAGTGCAGCAAGAAGACATCGAGATTTGTGTTGCCGTGCAGCGAAACCTCGAGAGCGGCAGCTACGTGTCAGGCCGATTCAACCCAAAGCGCGAGCAAGGCTTGCACCATTTCCAGAGGCTATGGCTCGAGGACATGCTGCCGCGCTGACGGAGCGCCGGCTGTCGTGCCACAGGAAAACGTCGCTGTTACAGGAAAACGTCGCCGCCGTTCGGGCTGATGCATTGACCCTGGTAATGCCGTCCTGCGTCGCTAGCGAGAAAAACGAAGCTCGGCGCGATGTCATCAACCTCGGCGATGCGACCGAGCGGAATCGCCTTACGAATCTCCTCAAGCACATCGGCCGGCACATCATCGAGGATCGGCGTGCGCGTAGCACCGGGCGCCACGCAATTGATGGTGATGTCGCGTGCGCCGATTTCGAGTGCGACGCTGCGAGTGAAAGAGAGGATCGCGCCTTTGGCAGCGGTGTAGGCGGTGAATCCGGGCGCACCCTTGTAGGCCAGCTGCGAGGCGGTATTGATGATCCGCCCATAACCACGGGCGTACATCTGCGGTAGCACGGCACGCGTCATGAGGAACGTGCCGCGCAAATGCACGGCGAGCACGCGATCCCACAGGGCGACATCGAGTTCATGCACCGGTGCAGCTGCAGCGATACCCGCATTGTTGACGAGGATGTCGATTCGGCCGAGTTCACGCGTGATGCGCTCGACCATCATTGTCACCGCGTGTTCATCGGCAACATCGGCTTCGATGGGGATCGCTCGGCGACCCATCGCACGAATCTGCTCGGCGATATCGACAGCCGTCGCTGCTTCACGCGGCGAAGGGTGATTGATGACGACGTCGGCACCAGCTGCGGCCATCGTAAGCGCTACAGCACGACCGATACCAGAGCTGCTACCGGTGATCAGGGCGATGCGATTTTGAAGAGTCATGTTTCAAAACCCCCGAAAGTCGACGAGCTCGTCGAGAGTGATGCGTGAGCGTTCAAATTGATTAACCGGGTTCTCCGATTTCGGAAATCCGACTGCCATGCCGCAATAGACCATCTCGGTGGGTGCCAAGCCGAATCGCTCGGCCAGTTGCGGTCGGTAAGACGCCCAGGCTTCTTGCATGCAGCTGCCGAGACCGCGTTCTTCGAGCAGCAGCGCGACCGTCTGGATCAGCATACCGAGATGCGCCCACTGACCATGCGCGACCCTTTGATCAATCACGAAGAAGAGACCCACCGGAGCCCCAAAAAACTCGAAGTTGCGGGCGACGTGGCGTAGTCGGGCGGGTTTGTCTTCGCGAGGTATGCCGAGCGCGCGATACATATCTTCGGCGAGCGCGTAGCGACGCGTTCGCAGCGGCTCCCAAAGCTCGGGCGGATAGATGGGGAAGGGGTCGGCTGTTTTGCCGAATCCGGGGGCGGAGGCGGCGCTGCGGGTCATCTCGACGATGGCGTCGCGCTCCGCACCTGCGACGGCGATGATGCGCCATGCCTGGATGTTGCTGCCCGAGGGGGCCCAGCGTGCGGCGTCGAGTACCTCCGTGAGCAATGACTTCGGCACCGGATCTGGACGGAAGTCACGCACAGAGCGCCGCTGACGCACGGCATCGGAGACGTTCATCGGAGAAACTCCGGAAAAATGGTGGAGGCGGCGGGAATCGAACCCGCGTCCGCAAGCACTAGACTTCAGGATCTACGCGCGTAGCTCTCTCATTGGATCTCGCCTTGCGCTACCCGAGGAGCAGGGAAGACGCTCAGCCAGCACACG
>CAIVYV010000228.1 GCA_903910215.1 uncultured Pseudomonadota bacterium | reverse complement strand
TCTCACCGAGATGAAGGCGAATGGCTCGCTCGATCGTCGCGGCAAGAAAGAAGGCACGATGCTCCGTCGCGAGATGGACAAGCTCGAGCGCTCGCTCGGCGGCATCAAGGACATGGAGTCCCTGCCGGATGCGATCTTCGTGGTCGACGTCGGTCACGAAAAGATCGCGATCCACGAAGCCAACAAGCTCGGCATCCCGGTTGTGGCCATCGTTGATACCAACTGCGCGCCCGATGGCGTCGACTATCTCGTCCCGGGCAACGATGACGCCATGCGCGCCATCCAGCTCTACGCCGGTGGCATTGCCGATGCGATTCTCGAAGGTCGCTCGTCTGCTCCGGCTCTGACCGTCTCGGGCGATGATGAATTCGTCGAACTCGACGAGAACGGCAATCCGAAACCGAGAGCTGCGCGTGGCAAGCCGCGCCGTGAGGCTCCGAGTCGTGGTGCGCCGCGCCGCGGTCCTGCGCCGCAGGCCGCTCGTCGTCGTCCGGCCGCTGCCGTGGCTGCACCGGCTCCCGCTGAAGTTGCTGCGGGCGCCGAAGTCGAGCTCGATATTCCTGAGGCTGCCGATGGTGAAGTGGCTCCGGCCGCCAGCGCCTCGGCTCCGCGCCGCAAGGCCGGCCCCACGGGCGCGCCGCGTCGGAGGGGTTAAGCGATGAGCGTGACTGCAGAAGCCGTCAAGCAGCTCCGTGAACGCACGGGCGCGGGCATGATGGAATGCAAGAAGGCCCTGGTCGAGACCAACGGTGATCTCGACGCAGCCGCCGAGTTGATGCGCAAGCAAGGTCTCGCGAAGGCCGACAAGAAGGCCGCCCGCGTGGCTGCTGAAGGCGTCGTGGCGCTCGAGAAGTCGGCTGACGGCAAGTCGGCCGCGATGGTCGAAGTGAACTGCGAAACCGACTTCGTCGCGCGCGAAGCGGATTTCCAGGGCTTTTCGGCCGATGTCGCTAAGGTCGCGCTCACCGCGGGCGCAGCCGATGTCGACGCGTTGATCGCGAACAAGCTCGCCTCTGGCGAAACCATCGATGAGCGTCGTCGTGCGTTGATCGCGAAGATCGGTGAAAACATCACCGTACGTCGTCACGCCACGATGAGCTCGACGGGTTTCCTGGGTGCGTATCGTCACGGCACGCGCATCTGCGCGTTGGTCGCGATCGAGGGCGGCGATGCCGCGCTCGCACACGATCTGGCTATGCACGTGGCCGCGAGCAACCCGGAGTTCCTCTCGGCGGCCGATGTGCCGGCGGATCTCGTCGCCAAAGAGCGCGAGATTGAAACCGAGAAGGCGCTGGCCGAGGGCAAGCCCGCGGACATCGTCGCCAAGATGGTTGAAGGCCGCATCCGCAAGACGCTGAATGAGAAGGCTCTCTTGGGCCAACCGTTCGTCAAGGATCCGGACCAGACCATCGAGAAACTGTTGAAGGCCGCCAAGGCCGAGATCAAGGCCTATAAGCGCTTCGAGGTCGGAGCCGGCATCGAGAAGAAGCAGGACGACTTCGTGGGCGAAGTGATGGCCCAGGTGAAGGCCAGCAGCGGAAAATAACCCGCTCCGGTCGTGATAACGAAAACCCCGCCCCGGCGGGGTTTTCTTCAAGGGGAGTCGGAAGATGTCGAAGCAGTCAATCCGTTACAAGCGCGTCCTCGTCAAACTGTCGGGCGAGGCCTTGATGGGCAGCGGCGAATACGGCATCGACCCCGCGATCATCAAGCGCATTGCACTTGAGATTCAGGAGATCCTGGCCCTCGGCGTGGAAGTGGCGGTGGTGATCGGTGGTGGCAACATTTTCCGCGGCGCGGGTCTCGCGCGTGCGGGGATGGATCGCGTCACGGGCGATCATATGGGCATGCTCGCGACCGTCATGAATTGCCTTGCGATGCAGGATGCGCTCGAAGCCATTGGTACGCATGCGCGCGTGATGTCGGCGATTCGTATCAATGAAGTGTGCGAGGAGTACATCCGTCGCCGCGCCGTGCGCCACCTCGAAAAGGGGCGTGTGGTGTTGTTCGCCGCGGGCACGGGCAATCCGTTCTTCACCACCGATACGGCCGCCTCGTTGCGGGCGATCGAGATCGGTGCGGGGCTGCTCATCAAAGCCACCAAGGTGGATGGCATTTACTCGGCTGATCCCGTGAAGGACCCGTCAGCCGTCCGTTACCCTACCTTGACCTTTGACCGCGTGCTCGATGAGCGCTTGAATGTCATGGATGCCACGGCCATCGTGATGTGCCGAGATAACGATCTGCCGTTGCAGGTGTTCAATCTCGGTAACGCTGGTGACTTGTTGCGCATCGTGCAGGGCGAGAGCATCGGCACGGTCGTGCGCAACGCCTGACGGCGCCGCGCGCGACGAGTTGTATCAAAACGCTATTTTTAGGAAGGTTCCGTCATGATCGACGATTTCAAGAAAGACGCCACCACCCGCATGGGCAAGTGCGTGCTGCAGTTCCAAGCCGATCTCAAGAAGCTTCGTACGGGCCGAGCGCATCCGAGTCTCGTCGAGAACCTGCGCGTCGATTACTACGGTAGCGAGAGTCCGCTGCAGCAGCTGGCCAACATCAGCGTCGAAGATGCGCGCACGCTCGTGATCTCGCCTTGGGATAAGGGTGCCGTGCAGGCCATCGAGAAGGCGATCTACAAATCCGAGCTCGGTCTCACGCCGAACACGGCAGGCATGGTGATCCGCGTGCCCTTGCCGCCGCTCACCGAAGAGCGTCGCCGTGACATCACCAAGGTGGTGCGTGGCGATGCCGAGAATGCCCGCGTGGCCGTGCGCAACGTGCGTCGCGACGTCTTGCAAGACGTGAAGGAAGCGCTCAAAGAAAAGCTCATCAGCCAAGATGAGGAAAAGAAGGCGCAGGAAGAAATCCAGAAGCTGACCGACAAGCACGTGGCCGAGATCGACCAGGTGCTCGCGGCCAAAGAAAAGGAAATCATGCAGGTCTGAGGCAGGAGCCTCCCTCATGCCTGTTCCCGCGCATATCGCGATCGTCATGGACGGCAACGGCCGCTGGGCCGAAGCCCGTGGCGAGCCGCGTACGGCAGGTCATCGCGCTGGTATCGAACCGGTACGAGCAACCATTCGTGAGTGCGCTCGCTTGGGTGTGGGCGCACTGACGCTGTTCGCCTTCTCGAGCGAGAACTGGCGACGTCCCGAGACGGAAGTGTCGACGCTGATGGGGCTCTTCATGGAAGCCCTCGAGCGCGAGGTGCAGGAGCTGCACTCGAACCAAGTGCGATTGCGCATCATCGGTAATCGGCAACGCCTCGCCGTGGGTTTGCAGCAGCGCATTGTCGAAGCCGAGGCATTGACCGCGGGCAACACCGGTCTACAGCTGCAGGTAGCCGTGAGCTACGGCGGTCGTTGGGATGTCATCGAGGCGGCCAAGCGATTGGCCGCACAGGCGGCAAGCGGTGCGATCAGGGCAGCCGATATCGACGAAGAGCGCTTTGCTCGCGAGCTGCAGCTTGCCGATCTGCCGGACCCGGATCTCTTCATTCGCACCGGTGGTGATCATCGGATCAGTAATTTTCTGCTCTGGAATATCGCTTACGCGGAGCTCTTCTTCACGGATGCGCTGTGGCCCGATTTCAACGCCGAGATTTTGGCTGAAGCGATCGAGGATTTTCGTGGCCGTGAGCGACGTTTCGGTCTGACAGGCAAGCAAGTGCGTCAGGAGCCTCGATCGTGAGTCGCAAGCCGGTCGGTCTGCAGCAGCGTCTCATCACCGCGCTCGTGTTGCTCGCGCTGTTGGTCGCGCTGGTTTTTCTCGCGCCGCCTTGGGCGACGATCGTCGTCATCGCCTTGGCGATGTTGGGTGGGGCCTGGGAGTGGTCGGCGTTCCTGCATCATGATCGACGCCGTGTGCGCGCGGCCTATGTGGCGCTAGTCGCGCTCGGGTTGATCGCCGCTTGGTCGGTGAGCACGACGATCGATTCGCTTTCGATGTTGTTGCTCGGTGCCTGTGCGTGGTGGGTAATCGCCTTGCTTTGGATCATGCTCGCACCGCAACGCGGCGGAGCGATCTCGGCTGCCATTGCTGGGCTCTGCGCCTTGGTCCCGGCGGGTGTGGCACTCGCGCGTTTGCGGCTCGAACCCAATGGCGGCGAATTGTTGGTGTTCGTTTTGTTGATCGTCATGGCCGCGGACGTCGGCGCGTATTTCGCTGGTCATGCCCTCGGCAAGACGAAGCTTGCGCCACAGGTCTCGCCCGGAAAAACCTGGGAAGGGGTCATCGGTGGGTTTGTCGTCTCGGTGCTCGTGGCTTTCGTGGGTTCACGCTGGCTCGGTTGGCCGACCACACCCATGATGTTGCTCGCCCTCGGCGCTGCGGCGTTTTCTGTGGTCGGTGATTTGATCGAGAGCTTGATGAAGCGTCACTCGGGCCTCAAAGACAGCGGTCGTTTGTTCCCAGGGCATGGCGGTCTGCTCGATCGCCTCGATAGCCTCACAGCGGGTGTACCGCTGCTTGTGTTGGGCCTGCTGAAAGCGGGCTTGATCGGCGCTGCGCTCGCTCCGGAGTTCATCGAGTGAGCTCGCAGCCCTCGATGGGCGCACCGATCGGTGTGGTGGTGCTCGGATCGACGGGCACTATCGGTGACAACACGCTCGATGTGATTGCTCGTCACCCGGATCGATTCCGAGTTGTCGCACTGGGGGCGCATCGCAATGCGACCAAGCTGCTCGCGCAGTGCCGGCAGTTCAAACCCGCCCACGCCGTGCTGGTTGATGCCGAGGCTGCTGCGCAGTTGCAGGCGGCGATCTGTGCAGAGGGTCTGCCGACGCAAGTGCATGCGGGTGTGGCGGCGCTCGATGCGATCGCGACACTGCCCGAGGCACCGTACGTCATGGCGGGCATCGTGGGTGCGGCAGGGCTCGCCTCGTCGCTCGCCGCCGCTCGTGCGGGCAAGCGCTTGATGATCGCCAACAAGGAGCCGCTCGTGATGGCGGGCTCCCTGTTCGTCGAGGCGGCGAAGTGCTCCGGTGCGACCCTGCTACCGATCGACAGCGAACACAATGCGATCTTCCAGTGCTGGCCTGCCGGCTCTCGCACGGGGGTTGCACCCGCGGGTGTGCGACGCATTCTTCTCACCGCGTCGGGTGGGCCTTTCGTCGATTGGTCCTCTGAGCAGATCGCGGCGGCCACGCCCGAGCAGGCCTGCAAGCACCCGAAATGGGTGATGGGTCGCAAGATTTCGGTCGATTCGGCCACGCTCATGAACAAGGGTCTCGAGGTCATCGAGGCGCGCATTCTCTTCGGTTTGCCCCTCGAGCAGATCGAGGTGGTCGTGCACCGTCAGAGTCTGGTGCACTCGATCGTTGAATACGTCGATGGCTCGATGCTCGCGCAACTCGGTTCGCCGGACATGCGCACCCCGATTGCCTATGCCCTCGGATGGCCGGAGCGCCTCGACTCCGGTGTACAATTTCTCGACTTAGTGCGGGCCGGAAACCTACAGTTCGAGGCACCGGATATGGCGCGCTTCCCTTGTTTGCGCCTCGCTCGCGAGGCAGCGGTCGCAGGGGGGCTGGCGCCCACGGTGTTGAACGCAGCCAATGAGGTTGCGGTGGCGGCGTTCCTCGAAGGCCGGTTGAACTTTGTGGGGATAGCCCGGGTCATTGAGGCGGTGTTGGCGACGGCGCCAACCGGTGCCGCTTCCGAACTCGGTGTCGTGCTGGCGGCGGATGCAAAAGCGCGCGAGAGTGCTCTGCGGCAACTGAGTCGCACGGCTGGGGTGGCGGTCTAGCACCGCGAGGAGGCGAACGATGGATCTCATTTGGACGTTAGCCGGCTTCATCGTGGCCGTCAGCCTGCTCGTGACCGTCCACGAGTTCGGACACTATTGGGTCGCCCGCAAGCTCGGTTTCAAGGTGCTGCGATTCTCGGTCGGTTTTGGCACGCCGCTCTGGAAAAAGACGGCGGGTGCCGATCGCACTGAGTATGTCTTTGCCATGTGGCCTTTGGGTGGCTACGTAAAACTGCTCGATGAGCGTGAGGGTCCGGTGCCGCCCGAAGATCTCGCGCGCTCGTTCACGCGCAAGAAGCCGTGGGAGCGCATCCTCGTGCTGCTCGCCGGACCCGCCTTCAACATCGTCTTTGCCATCATCGTGCTCGCCGCGATGCTCTGGGCCTCGGGTTCACCTGAGGTACGTCCGGTCGTGGGTCGTGTGGTCACCGATTCCGTCGCAGCGCAAGCCGGTTTGCAGAGCAACGATGTGATCGTCGCCGTCGAAGGCAAGTCGGTGAGCAACCAGACGGATGTGCTCTTCGGTTTGATCGAAGGGATGAGCGAGAGTGGACCGATCGAACTGCAGGTGCGACGCAGCGAGTCCGAGGTGCGCGATCTGCAATTGCGCATCGATGACCCGGAAGTACGTCGTGC
>CAIVYV010000227.1 GCA_903910215.1 uncultured Pseudomonadota bacterium | reverse complement strand
CTCCTGCTTCAGGGTCAGACTCTAGACCGTCCTGTGACTAATTTCTGGGGGGACGTCGAACGCACTATCGCACGCGAGTGCGTATCAGGCAGAGCTCGTATTGGATGAGACTCGAGTGGCAGAGTCGTGAATCGAGAGGCACAATGGAATGCATTTTTAATCCATCGGAAGTATGACTTTATGTTTGTCGTTGCCCGTGCACGAGAACAACTTGAAGGGCGTTGTCTAAGATTGGCTCTTCCTGAAGGTGCCGATTCGCGTATCGTCACTGCCGCTGCCCGCTTAACGAAAGAGCACGGTGTTCGCTGCATTCTTGTCGGATCTCCAGAGATCGTCCGTGCGACAATGGCTACCGAGAATATTCCCGCTGATATAGTCGACATCATCGATCCGGGCACTCAACCGCCCGATCGGGCCCTAATCGAAGCCTGTCTTACCATCCGCCCAGACATGCGCAGGGAAATTGCCGAACGCCTTATCCGTAAGCCGTTAATGCATGCAGGTCTGTTGGTGGCCACCGGGCGCGCAGACGCGATGGTCGCCGGAGTAACCTGTCCCACCGCGCGCGTGATTGAGGCCGCGATGATGACCATCGGTCTCACCGACGGCGCGAAAACCCCGTCGAGTTGCTTCGTCGTTCAACCCCGCGTCACTCCTGAGGAACCGTTACGCACCCTCTTGTTCGCCGACTGTGCCGTCAACGCCGACCCATCGCCCGCCGAGCTTGCCGACATAGCACTGGCTTCTGCGCGGACGCTACGTGAGTTGACCGATGAGGAGCCACGCATCGCATTTTTGTCTTTCTCGACTCATGGTAGTGCAAAACATTCGCACGTGGATCGTGTCCGCACGGCCGTCGCCCTGGCTCGCGAACGAGCGCCTCAACTCTTGATCGACGGAGAGCTCCAAGCTGACGCTGCGATTTCACCGCGCGTGGCGAGGACTAAGCTAGCTTCGGTGGGCAATGTGGCCGGACAGGCCAACGTGCTCATATTCCCCGATCTCGATGCGGCGAACATCGGCTACAAGCTTGTGCAGCACCTCGGCGGCGCTGAAGCGCTTGGTCCCTTTTTACAGGGCTTCGCTCGGACCGTCAGTGACCTGTCACGCGGCGCGACGGTAGACGATATTGTTCGAACGGCACTCGTGACGTTGATGCGCTCGTTGCATCGCTAGCGCGCCAACATCAGCCGCGCGCGTCGATCGGCACCCAGCCTCGTGAGGGCGGACCGTCATAAACCGTCAACGGCCGAATCAAAATATTGTTCTCGACTTGCTCGCGCACTTGAATCACCCAACCGGGCACTCGCCCCATAGCAAAAATTGGTACAAAGAAGTCCTGCGGAATACCGAGCAGGTGGTAAATGACGCCGGCATAAAAATCGACGTTGACGTTGACTCCCAATCGCGAATACGGCTGCATGGCTTCAACGACAGCCTGCAAGACCGCGTACCATTGCGGTTGCCCGAATTCATGTGACAGCCGTTCAGCACGATCGCTCAAATGTCGTGCTCGTGGATCCTTGGCTCGATAGACGCGATGCCCAAAACCCATGATGGGCTCACGCTGCGCGCGTTTCTCCTTGACCCAGGCGGCGGCATTCGCTGGCTCTCCGATTTCACGCACCATCCTTATGACGTCCTCAGCCGCGCCGCCGTGGGCGGGACCAGAGAGTGCGCCGATAGCAGCCGTCAATGCCGCATACAAGTTGGCTCCCGTGCCTGCAACTACCCGCGCAGTGAACGACGAGGCGTTCGAGCCGTGCTCGGCGTGCAGCACGAGATCGACATCCATGATGCGCGCCGCGTCTGCCGTCGGCTGTATACCATGCAGCATGTAAAGGAAGTTTGCGCCATGGGCGAGCTCACGGCTTGGCTCCACGGGGTTGAGACCCTGTCGCAGTCTGTAATGACTCGTGATGATCGTCGGTACCTGCGCAGTGAGCCGAAGACCTTGTCGCAACAGAGTCGATGTCGATGTATCGCTCGGCTCCGGACATAATGCACCGAGTGCGGATACCGCTGTACGCAAAACCTCCATAGGGTGTGCATGCTTAAGTGAAGCGATCAGCGCATGGATCTCAGCGGGGATAGCCCGCGAGGCCTTCAACTCTGAATCGATCTCCGACAACTGACTACGGGTCGGTAACTCTCCATACAAGAGCAACGCACAAACTTCTTCAAAGGTCGCGTTCTCAGCAAGGTCATGGATCGAGTACCCGCGATAACGCAATTCTCCGGCTCTACCGTCGATCGAACTGACACCAGAACGATCGAAATAAACGTCTTTAAGCCCCCGATGGACACGAGGAGCCTCTGCTTCGAACTCGCTCATGAGCTGCTTTACCCCGGCTATTGCTGGCGCATGTCGGCAGCGTCGATTCCCGCCACAACCACGGGTTTCTTCATAGCATCGCGTCGGAACGGCTCACCGAGCTCTTGGTTCAGCAGAACCTCGATGAAAGTCGTGACGTTTTTCGCCTGCAAGGCGCACGCCGTCTTGATGGCCTCAGTCAATTCCGCAGGCGTCCGAACCAAAACACCGCGATGACCGCAGCCTTCCGCAACACGCGCATAACTCAAGTTCTGGTCGAGTTCCGTTCCCACGAAATTGTTGTTGTACCAAAGGATGGAGTTTCGCTTCTCTGCGCCCCACTGATAGTTGCGGAAGATCACCATGGTCACGTGTGGCCACTCGTCACGCCCGATGGAAGTCATTTCGTTCATCGAGATGCCGAAAGCTCCATCACCAGCGAACCCGACCACCGGCGTCTCAGGATTACCAATCTTCGCACCGATGATCGATGGAAATCCGTATCCACAGGGACCGAAAAGACCCGGTGCGAGGTATTGTCGACCTCGAAGGAACGTTGGATAGGCGTTACCGATCGCGCAGTTGTTGCCAATATCGCTGGAAATGATCGCCTCAGGTGGTAATCCTGCCATGATCGCCCGCCACGCCTGCCGTGGTGACATGTGTCCGGGCTCACGCGCACGGCAATCGGCGTTCCAGTCGGTACCCGGATCATCATCTTCATGATCCATCGTCGCGAGCGCTTTGATCCAGTCGCGCTTCTTAAACTCGATTCTCTGACGACGCTCTGTGCGGCCGACATCCCCTGCAGTTTTAGGCAATTGCTGCAAGATTTGTGTAGCCACCAATTTGGCGTCACCACAGATCGCCACAGCGACGGGCTTGGTCAGACCGATTCGGTCGGGATTGATATCAACCTGAATCACGGCGGCAGATTTTGGCCAGTAGTCCAATCCATACCCCGGCAGTGTCGAGAACGGGTTGAGACGTGTGCCGAGCGCCAGCACTACATCGGCCTCTGATATCAACTCCATCGCAGCACGCGATCCGTTGTAGCCGAGCGGACCGACCGCCAAAGGATGATTGCCCGGGAAGGAGTCGTTGTGCTGATAGTTGTTACAGACCGGCGCATCGAGTCGCTCGGCCAGCGCCGCACACTCCGGAATCGCGTTGCCGAGCACAACCCCAGCGCCCGATAAGATGACAGGGAACTTCGCGCGTGCGAGCAGTTCAGCCGCCTCGGCGATCGCCTTGGTGCCACCCGACGGACGCTCAAACTCGATGATTGTCGGTAACGGCACATCGATCACTTGAGTCCAGAAGTCGCGCGGGATATTTATCTGCGCCGGCGCCGACAGACGCTTCGCCTTGCCGATGACTCGATTGAGCACCTCGGGAACCCGACTTGGATCGCGTACCTCCTCTTGATAGCCGACGATGTCGCGGAACAGTGCCATTTGCTCCATCTCCTGGAAACCACCCTGCCCGATGGTCCGATTGGCGGCCTGCGGCGTCACGAGCAACATCGGCGTATGGTTCCAGTAAGCGGTCTTGATGGCCGTCACGAAACCTGTGATGCCGGGCCCATTTTGCGCGATCGCCATAGCGATCTTACCCGTGGAGCGCGTATAGCCATCGCAGATCAACCCACCATTACTCTCATGAGCGACGTCCCAGAACTTGATTCCCGCTTTAGGAAACAGATCTGAAATCGGCATGAACGCCGATCCGATGATGCCGAATGCGTTCTCGATTCCATGCATTTGCAGCACTTTGACGAACGCCTCTTCTGTCGTCATCTTCATAAGTAACCCCTTGAATATCGAACTGATTATTTTTTTCCAAAAACTTTTTCGAGCGCTGCGCCGATTGTGATCGTGATTTGATCAATGTCATCGGACGTCGCGATCAGAGCAGGACTCAAGCAGAGAGTGTTATTGAGACCCGGTATCGAGCGGTTGGTGGCGCCGATAATCACTCCGCGACTCAGACAATCGGCGATGACCGCTTGAACCTGCCTCTCATCGGCTGGCTCACGGGTCTGCCGATCCTTCACCAGCTCCGCTCCGCAGAACAATCCCAACCCTCGTACATCGCCGATGACTGGGTAATGAAGCTGTAACTCCGTCAAATTACGCAACAAACGCGCACCCATCACGGTCGTGTTCTCCAGCAAACGTTCGTCTTCGATGATGCGCATGTTCTCGAGTGCGGCCGCGGGACCCGACGTGCAGCCACCGAAGGTCGAGATATCCCGAAAGTGTGACAGCGGGTCACTCGCGTCGTCCTTGAACTGATCAAAGATAGCTTCGGTGGTGACCAAGCACGAAATCGCGGCATAGCCCGATGCAACACCTTTGGCCATCGTAACGAAGTCAGGTTTGATACCGAAGTGTTGATAGCCGAACCACTTGCCGGTACGACCAACACCACAGACAACCTCGTCGATATGCAGCAGGATGTTGTAGCGCCGACAAATCTCCTGCACTCGGTCCCAATATCCCTTCGGCGGAGTGATCACTCCGCCACCCGCAGTAACCGGTTCCAAACAAATCGCACCGACGGTATCCGGCCCTTCTCGAAGAATCACCTCTTCGATAGCATCGGCGACGCGTTCACCGTAATTAGCGATCGCGCCGTATTGACTGCGATACTGGAGACAATGCGGTACTTGGACGAAACCGGGAGTTAGCGGCCCATACTGAGCGCTACGCTCGGGTTGACCACTCGCCGAGAGCGCACTGATAGTTGTGCCGTGATAGTCGCGTTCACGATAGAGAATTTTATATTTGCGACCACCGTGGTGACGATGCGCAATCTGACGCACGATCTTGAACGCTTTCTCGTTAGCTTCCGAACCGGAATTTGCGTAATACACGCGACTCAAACCCGGCATCTTGTCGATTAGACGACCGGCAAACCGAGCGCCCGGCACTGAACCCGCAGCTCCGGAAAAATAGTTCATCCGCACGAGTTGCTCGCGAACCGCGTCGGCGATACTCGTTCGACCGTATCCGACATTGACGGTCCACACGCCGCCTGAGACGGCGTCGAGATACTCTCTACCGACCGCATCCCACAATCGCATCCCACGTCCCTCGACGTACAAGCGAGGGTCTTGACTCTCGAACGGCTTGTGTTGGGTTAAGTGGTGCCAAACGTGCGACCGATCGGCAGCAATTGTCTGGAGCAGGTCGTTGGAAGGCATCTGGACGCTCAAGTTGAAAACACTCCTGCTGTGCTACTAGGCGGCACGCTGGCCATGCGATTAGCCGTCTGACAGGTCGCTCGACAGCGCAAGCTAGTAAGCACGACCGGTGGGCGCTAGAACCAGTCAACACGCATCGTTGGAGCCAGCCGGATTACACCGAACATTAAATGTCGATTCAGGAATTTCCAACTCAGCTGACGTGTCGAAACTGCTTTTCCGCAGCGCGCGCCAGACGCGCTATTCCCGGTTCAATGAGGTCGGCGGCTATTGACGCAAATCCGAGGCGAAAGTAGTTCCGTGGCGCATCTTCGCCCGAGAAGAAAACATCGCCGGGCTCAATTAATACACCCTCTACTGCGCAATCCTCTGCGAGTCGGCGAGTGTCCAGTCCCGGAGGTCCGCGCAACCAAACGGCTGTGCCGCCCGAACTGGGTGTCCGATGAGCCCACGGCAAATATTGCCTTAAGGCCTCATCGAGGCGTTGTCTGCGCTTCCCATACGCCTCACGCAGGTGCGCCAGATGAGAACTGTGGTGGCCAAGCTCAATGAACAGCGCCACCGCAGTCTGCAATAGTGCCGGCGGGTGACGCAGCTGTAAACGCCGCAATGCCCGCGCCTCTCGTATGACATCTGTCGGTCCGACCATAAAACCAAGACGAAGACCAGGTGCCAACCACTTCGAAAGACTGCTCACGTACAAGACGCGATCATGACGATCCAGGCTCTTTAGCGCCGGGCTCGGATCAGATGCGAAATTCATCTCCGGCTCATAATCATCTTCGATTATCACCATATCCTGCTGACATGCACGCTTAAGCAAAGCCTCACGCCGCGACAGAGACAGTGTTACCGCCGTCGGTGACTGATGACTGGGTGTTACATAAACATACCGGCATCCATTAAGTCGTTCATCCGGAATCAAACCCGCGTCATCCACAGGGATAGGCGACACCCGTCCCGAATGAAGGGCGAATAAGTTTCGCGCATCGGCATAGCCTGGATTCTCGACACCAATGGTGTCATCCGGACGCAGAAGCAACTGCGCGAGTAAAAATAAGGCATTCTGGGCGCCAAGCGTCACAAGAATGTTTTCCGATGCGACCCAAATTCCGCGATTGGGAAGCAGTCTCGAACGAATCATCTCGACGAGACGTTCATCGTCTCTGTCGATGCGGTCCAAGCCTTCCTGCGCGATCGACGACAAACTCATCGCTTGCCGTAAACACTCTCGCCAGTCTGCTACCGGAAACAAGGCCGGATCGCCCTGGCCGAAAATGAACGGATAGGCGAATCTCTGCCATCGCTGGGGCTTCTCGATATTGCGCTGATTGGATGGCTCGACTCTGAACCTCTCGTGCCAGTTGGGAGCCGAACTACTTTCGATATCGGATCTCGATACCATGACTCGTCCGGCCAAGACTTCGGGATTTACGAAATAACCTGCACGCTCCCGACTGATCAAGAATCGATCGTTGATCAAACTTTGATATGCGAGAACAACGGTGTTACGCGAGATACCAAGCAACTGAGAGAGATGACGACTAGATGGAAGAGGAACGTCGACCGAAACCTTACCATCGAGAATCGCCTTCGAAAGCACACTTCGGAGTTGTTTTTGTAGCCCAAAGTCATCTCTCGCCTCAAGAGTGAGCAATTGACTCCACATCAGGTCGCTTGATCCACGTGTCATCGATCGAAACCCGAAGCGCTAATACGGCCACGGACTATAGTCAACCGAACGAAACAGATCGCCGATCGGCGACGGAAACAAATCACGTCTGGCGCTATCCAGCTAACGTCGCTGGTACTAGAACTTGTGATTCGATATGCCAAGCATCACCGTTAGAAGTGGAAACCACTTACGAGGCCGAAAAGTGCCTCAAGTATGCCACGCAAAATATAAGGTCTCTACATCATGAAGATTGGCGTTCCACGCGAGATCAAGAACCATGAATACCGCGTCGCAATTACTCCTGCTGGTGTTATGGAAATGGTCCGCCACGGCCACGAAGTTTTTATTGAGCAGGATGCCGGTATCGGTTCATCTATCTCAAACGAAGAGTACGTAAAGGCTGGCGCCAAGATGCTAGCTACTGCTGATGAAGTTTGGCAGACCGGCGACATGATCATGAAGGTCAAGGAACCAATTGCTGCAGAATACGACCGCATGCGCGAAGGCCAGTTGCTATTTACTTATCTTCACCTAGCTGCTGAACAGAAGTGCACCGATGCCTTGCTAAAGAACAAGGTAACTGGCGTTGCTTACGAAACCGTAGAACTTACCGATCGCTCACTCCCACTACTTGCTCCAATGTCCGAAGTTGCAGGTCGTTTAGCTCCACAGGTTGGCGCTTACTCATTGATGCGCGCTAACGGTGGCCGCGGCGTACTACTTGGTGGCGTACCGGGTGTTAAGCCAGCCAAGGTTGTTGTTCTAGGCGGTGGCGTCTCCGGACTTCACGCAGCCCAGATCGCACTTGGCATGGGCGCTGATGT
>CAIVYV010000226.1 GCA_903910215.1 uncultured Pseudomonadota bacterium | reverse complement strand
GCCAAGAATGGCACATACGAGAGCGCGGATCGGACTAATGCCGATTACGAGTACACGGCTCTAAAGGAAGAGATCAAGCGCATCGCGGATGTGACGGCGTTCAATCGACGGGATATCGGCACCTCAGCAGCGGCGGCCGGCGGCTTCTCGTTCTATGTGGGTTCCGATGTCGCCAAGACAGGCAACACGGTGACGTTCATGGGCGCGAACTCGGCCGGTAGCGGTGGATTGAACCTGAATACCGAGGCGGCCACGAGTGCAGGCGACTCAGGCTTGAAGGGTATTTTGGCATCCGACACAGCAGCTGGCGCGTCGGGTGCAATCGCTGCGCTCGACGTTGCGATCGGCCAGCTCAACGGAAAGAGAGCCCAAGCCGGCGCTCTCGTGAACCGGCTCGAGCATACGGTTTCAAACTTGATGAATGTCAGTCAGCGTCTGCAAGAGGCCGTTTCTGGTATCGAAGATGCGGACTATGCGTCCGAATCGGCGAACCTCGCGCGCGGTATGGTCCTCGCGCAAGCAGGTACGGCGATGCTGGCGCAGGCGAATCAGGCGCCGCAGTACATCCTGTCGTTACTGCGGGGATAAGTGAGATGGCGGTCCACTCCCTCGTTGCTTGATTGCGCGGTGGAGTGGATCGGTTGAGGAACCAAATTAGGCACCAAAACCTTTATTTGATGGAGTGACCTATGGCGGTGGTTATCAATACCAACAATTCCTCGACGACAGCGTCGCGAATCTTGTCGGAGAATCGACGCGATCTAGAGCAGTCGATGGAGCGCTTGGCCTCTGGTAAGCGCATCAACAGCGCCTCTGATGATGCGGCTGGCATGGCCGTTGCGGCGAAGATGGGTGCGGATATCAGCAGCCTGACTCAGGCGATTCGTAATACCAACGATGCGATATCTTTGGTTAATACCTACGATGGGGCGGCTGCAGAGATCGAGAATATCCTGATTCGCATGCGAGAGCTCGCAGTGCAGTCCAAGACCGGCACTTATGAAGATGCAGATCGGATAAATGCTAACTACGAATACGAGGCGTTGAAGGCGGAAGTTCAGCGCATCAATAGCGTGACGGCATTCAATCGCGGAGTGATTGCTTCGACAGGTGGGGCGAATTCGCACAGCATGTTCGTTGGTTCCGATGTTGCCAAGACCGGTAACTCGATCACTTTTTCGGCACATACCCTCGACTTGAATGCTAGTGGCGCGACAGGCTCGGATGTTCCGACCAGTATCACTTCGTCGTCTGCTCTGAAGAGCATAGCGACCGCCGATACCGCCTCGACTGCGATCGCCGCAATCGATACTGCTATTGGCAAGCTCAATGGCAATCGTGCGCAAGCGGGAGCGTTGATCAACCGATTGGAGCATACGGTTGCGAATCTGATGAACGTGAACCAGCGACTGCAGGAGGCGGTCTCCGGCATTGTCGACGCCGACTATGCAGCAGAGTCGGCGAATCTTGCGCGCGGCATGGTGTTGCAACAAGCCGGCACGGCCATGTTGGCGCAAGCCAACCAAGCGCCGCAATACGTCTTGCTATTGCTTCGTGCTTGATGAAACGGAGGTACTGAATCATGGCAGCAGCAATTAATGCGGTCACACCGAGCGCCGGACAACGTGCGGAAGCAACAAGCGACCGGGCGGAGCGTTCTGCGGCCGTTGAGGTCTCAAAGCCTTCGTCCGGTGAAGCGGGTCAGAGTGCGCAGTCGTCGCTTGAACCGAGAGGCGTTGCCAAGGCGCTGACCGATCGCTTTGAGCAAGCCGGGGGAAGCGTGAATGTGGGCATCGAGTCCGTCAACGGAACGGTCGTGTTCACGGTTACCGATCAGCGCACTGGCAGTGTTTTGCGAAAGATCCCCAGCGACGAAGCGCTGCGGATCACGAGGAATATTGATGAGTTGACTGGAATTTTAGTTGACCGAATGGAGTAACGAAAAATGGCACCAATGTTTAAAAGTGGATTGAAGGCCTACAAGGCTGTCGAGACAGAATCGACGGCACATGGCGGCAAGGG
>CAIVYV010000225.1 GCA_903910215.1 uncultured Pseudomonadota bacterium | reverse complement strand
GGTGGTGGCGGCGCTGCTGCACAAGGCCATCGGCGATCAGCTCGTCTGCGTGTTCGTCGATCACGGTCTGCTGCGTCACCGCGAGGGTGATGCCGTCATGGATATCTTTGCCCGCAACCTCGGCGTGCGGGTGATCCGCGTGAATGCCGCCGAACGCTTCTTCGGTGAGTTGAAGGGCGTGAGCGACCCCGAGGCCAAGCGCAAGATCATCGGCCGTCTCTTCGTCGAGGTGTTCGACGAAGAAGCGAAGAAGCTCGCAGGCGGCGACGCTTCGTCCGCCGGCCGCGTCGAGTTCCTCGCGCAAGGCACGATCTATCCCGACGTCATCGAATCGGCAGGCAGCAAGACCGGTAAGGCGCACGTCATCAAAAGTCATCACAACGTGGGTGGACTACCTGCGCACATGCAGCTCAAGCTCGTCGAGCCGCTGCGCGAGCTCTTCAAAGATGAAGTGCGTCGTATCGGCGTCGAACTCGGCTTGCCTCACGAGATGGTTTATCGGCACCCCTTCCCGGGTCCGGGCCTCGGCGTGCGCATCTTGGGCGAAGTCACGGAGGCGGCGGCCGAGACACTGCGGCTTGCCGATCACATATTCATTGAAGAGCTGCGCAAGGCAGGCTGGTACGACAAGACGAGCCAAGCCTTTGCGGTTTTTCTGCCGGTCAAGAGCGTGGGCGTCACGGGCGATGGCCGTCGCCATGATCCGGTGATTGCCTTGCGCGCCGTTGAGACCATCGACTTCATGACGGCGCACTGGGCGCATCTGCCCTACGAGCTGCTCGATGTCTGCTCGCGCCGTATCGTCAACGAAGTGAAGGGCGTGAGCCGCGTGGTCTACGACATCACTGGCAAGCCGCCCGCGACGATTGAGTGGGAGTGATTCCGATCGCTTCGGTGCCCGCGCTCACTTGCGTCGGGTATCTGGCACAATCGGACCAATGAAGCCCTCCGATGACTTTCGAGCGAACCGCGAAGCGCTGCGGGAGATCATTGTCCGCCATGGCGTCACGCGACCGCGTTTTTTTGGGTCTGTCGCTCATGGCGCGGATCGCGATGGTAGCGACCTCGATCTTTTGGTCGAACCCTCGCCTACTACAACGCTATTCACGCTGGCGGCGCTACAGATCGAGGCGGAGCGTCTACTCGGGGTATCGGTGGATGTGCTGACGCCCAAGTGCTTGCCGCGTGGGTCGCGCGAAAATATCCTTAAAGAAGCTGTTCCCATATGACTAGAGCGCATCCCGAGCGAGTACGGGAGTGCCTTCAGCACATCGTCGAGGCGATCGATCGTGCATGTGGGTATGTGGATGGGATGGATGCTACCGCGTTCCAGCGTGGCACCCGCACACAGGATGCGGTGATTAGATCCCTACAAATCGTCGGAGAGGCAGCGAACAAGGCGCGCGTGGCGGGCTCTGACTTGCAAAGCAGCTCGCCCGAAATACCTTGGGATGTCATGTACGGGATGCGTAACCGAATTATTCACGACTATTTCGAAGTCGATCTGGAAGTTGTTTCGCAGACGCTCCAGCGAGATCTGCCCGTGCTGCGCACGCAGATTGTGCAACTGCTCGCGCGGCTTTCCTAAAATTATCCTCATCGAGGTCAAGGTCATCAGCCGCATCGTCTACGAGGTCACCGGCAAGCCGCCGGCGACGATCGAGTGGGAGTGGTCCGGCGTTACCGAGTCCTGTAGGTTTCATGATGTCACCATGAATGCCAAGATTCGATCTTTCCAGCTGCCGCGATGCTGACGCGGCCCGACGACCCGTTCATCGTCGAGACGCGCGCGTGGGTCGAGCGGGTGGTCATCGGACTCAAACTCTGTCCTTTTGCACCGGCACCGGCGCTCAAGGGCCTCATCCGCTATGCGATGAGTGAAGCCGAGACGCCAGAGGCCTTGCTGGAGGATCTCGCTACGGAGTTGCAGCACCTCGTGGCCTCGCCCCCCGAAGAGGTCGAGACGACCTTGCTGGTCCATCCGCAGGTCCTGCAGGATTTTCACGACTTCAACGACTTCCTGGAGATCGCGGACGAGGCGCTGCGAATGTGGGGGCTCGAAGGCGAGATCCAGATCGCGAGTTTCCATCCGCAGTATCAGTTCGCCGGAACAGATCCGGATGACATCGGCAATGCGACCAATCGCTCGCCCTATCCGATGCTGCACTTGTTGCGTGAGCAGAGCATTGCACG
>CAIVYV010000224.1 GCA_903910215.1 uncultured Pseudomonadota bacterium | reverse complement strand
CGACGCTCGAATCGGGCGCGCTCGTAACTCGAAATTGTTGGCGTAGAAATCGCGCGCCTGTTCAATCGAGGGCGCTCCGAGCACCGTAATAAACAAGCGCCCACAACGACTCGTGGGCGGCACCGGGGAGACACCGCTCGCTGTCTCCTCGGTCAAATAATAGATTTCACCCGAACGTCCCTCGAGTTGCATCGCGCGTATGCTGGGGTACGCGCGAAGCGCGTGCGGTTCGCCACGGATACGGAAGAAGGAAGACTGCTCACGCTGCACACGACTGAACAGCTCGTCGAGACCTGCGACACTGACCTCGAACGAATTCCAGCCAAAACTCCAGAACGGCCGATATGCAGGCACTGGAGTCACCTCAACGAGCCGGAGAGTCACATCCGGATACTCGTCCGTGCTCAACACGACGCAGGCGCGCCCCGCCATGGCGGGCGCATGCCAGAGTGCAGCCAACTCCGAGGTGACCGGCGAACGATCTCGAATCCGATACTCGAGCAGTGCCGACAAAGCCGATGCGGTGGCATCGACACAGGGAGTCGCCACGGTCGCCGATCGTATTCGCCTCAGTTGCACGCCACACTCCGCCTAGCAGGGGCCGGGTGCCAACATGGTATCGTGACCACGTTCCTGTTTATCGGTCATCACGGAGTTTCGTGCAGGTGCGCGGTATTGTCATGGCATCGTTGGTGGGACTGCTGTTGCTCACCGGTTGTGATGCCACTTCGGTCGACCCGCAGCGTGGCGCGAGCGGCGACGACGATGTCATCCGCATCGCGTCTCGGCGTCTCCCACCGGGGTTTGCCAATCCTGCAGCCCACACCGGCCAACCGGCCGTCGATATCTGGCCCGCGTTCTTCGATGCACTGACCTACATCGACGCAAACGGCAAGGTCATTCCCTGGCTCGCGACCGACTGGACTCAAGTTACAGAGACCCGCTGGCGCTTCGCACTACGGCGGGATGTCCGGTTCTCGAACGGTGAACCCTTTGATGCTGATGCGGTGGCGCTTGCGGTCAATGAAATTTTGCTCGGTTATGGCGCACGCGATCTGGTACGCACCAGTTTACTGCCGACCGTCGTGAGCGCCACGATCATTGATTCGTACACCATCGATCTGGAGACAGCAGAGCCGGACCCTTTGCTTCCGAAGAGACTGTCCCAGTTTTACCCATTACCGCCGCGCTACTTCGCGAAGGTCGGCCCCAAGACGTTTGCCCGCAAGCCGATCGGCACCGGGCCGTTCATCGTGGAGCGCTGGGAAGCTGGCCGCGTTTTAATGCGAGCCAATCGCGAGTCGTGGCGACCGCCCGCCGTCGCTGGCCTCGACTTTATCGAGATACCCGAACCGATCGCTCGAAGGCAGGCAGTCGAATCCGGTCAGGTGCAGCTCGCGATGTACCTCGCACCTGAAGACATCGCCGACTTGAAACAGAAAAACATCGAAATTCGTCAGGCTGCCGAACCGAGACTTCGCATGATGGTCTTTGTCGTGCGAAAGGGCTCGCCGCTCGAGTCACGTCAGATACGTCTGGCGATGAATCATGCGATCGACAAGGAATCGATCGTGAAATATCTGCTATCGGGTGCCGGCACCGTGGCAACTCAGATGGGTGTCCGCGGCAGCGAGAGATTCGACACGACGCGCGATCCGATACCCTACGATCTGCAAAAAGCGCGCGCTTTAATGCGCGAAGCAGGCTATCCAAACGGTATCGATCTCGAGATGGATCTGCTCGTCGTGACCAATACCGACCGAGCTGTCTTCGAAGCGATTCTCGCCGATCTGCGTGATATCGGTGTTCGAATCAACGTACACACCTTGGAGTTCGAACGATGGCGTGCCAAGTTGCTGACGGGCGATTGGCAGCACGATTTATTCTCTTTCACTGTTGCACTCGACCCGTTACTCGACATCACGAAGGCGTGGCAATACCTCACTTGCGAGCGACCCAACGCACCCTTTTGCCAACCTGAAGTGTCTGAACTCATCGAAACGCGCGCCCGAACCTTTGACGCTCTTGAACGTGACCGCCTACTCAGGCTCGCACATGATCGAATGACAACCGATCCGCCTGTGATCCTCGTGCACGAGATGGAGCAGATCACGGCCTATCGCGATCTCGAGAACTTGGAAGTCGACAATCTCATGATCCGCTGGGATCGGATTCGCCGAAAATCGAGCGCAGCACATGACTGACATGCTGCGCTACGCCATGCGGATGCTGCTGAACTTGTCGCTGCTGTTGCTTGCAACATTAACGCTACTCTTTTTTCTCGTGCGCCTGGCCGGCGATCCTGCGCTGATTCTCTCGGGCGAATCCTCGGATCCGGCCGTGCTGGCCGATATTCGTAGCAGCCTCGGGCTCGACCAACCCCTCTACCGTCAGTATCTGATTTTTCTTTGGCAGGCCGCTCAACTAGATCTCGGAACCTCCTGGGTCAGCGGACAAGATGCCCTCTCGCTTGCCTTGGAGCGCTTGGCACCCACTTTGACACTGGCTGCTGCTGCGATCGTCCTGCATCTAAGTTTGTCCATTCCGCTAGGAGCGTTTCTCGGTGCGACGCGCTCAAGCCCCCGGCCAATTGGGAAAGCCGCTCGATCCCTCGACGGATGGATCCTGCTGACTCAAGGCATCCCGGGGTACGTCGTGGCCTTGATGCTTATTCAATGGTTGGCCGTCGAATGGCGGATCTTTCCGAGTACGGGCAACGATGGCGCGGCGTCACTCGTACTACCGGCTCTGACTATCACCGCCTTTCTGGCACCCAAACTGATTCGAGTGCTGGCAGTCAACGTCAAGGACGCTTTGCAGGATGACTATGCCGTGATGGCGCGGGCCCAAGGGGCGCGAGAAACAACGGTCGTGCTATCTCATGCGCTCCCGAACGCCCTGCTTGGCGCTACCGCCTTGATCGGCACGCAAATCGCCAATCTCGTCAACGGCATCATCATCACCGAAACGATCTTCGGTTGGCCGGGCATGGGACGCTTATTGCTCGACTCGGTTCTGCTGCTCGACTTTCCCGTCGTGCAAGCGGTGGTTTTGGTGACGACGACGCTGGTATTCGTGGCAAACCAGCTGGCCGACTACGCGATCCGCCGCGTCGACCCACGGATTCGGCACTCATGAAGAGCACCCTATTCCGAATCTCGCTGCTCGCCATGCTGGCGCTGATGGGAGTCAGCATCGCCTCACCAGAACTTTTGGAAGCCTGGGCGAGCCAGCGTGATCTGTCACAACGATTACTCCCACCGCTCTCAAGCGGTCACCTGCTCGGCACCGATGGACTCGGTCGAGACGTGGCGTGGCGCCTTGTCGTTGGCGCCAAACACACGGTGGGCATCGCCGGGCTTGCAACCCTGATCAGCGCCGGCATCGGCATCGGGCTAGGCCTCGTATCTGCGCTCGCCTCACCTTGGCTCAGACAAGCCTTAGATCGAATTGTCGATCTCACCATCGCATTTCCGTCACTGGTGCTCGCCGTCACCTTGGTCGCGGTGCTGGGTCGCAGTTCCTTCACGCTCGCACTCGCCCTCGGCCTCTTCAGCTGGCCTGTCTTCGCTCGCGTCACAGCGGCTCAGACCCGCGGCATCGTCAGCTTGCCGTACGTGCAAACCGCCCGATATTTTGGCGTCTCGGAATGGCGAATCGCCTTCTCCCATGTCATCCCGGTCATTGCACCCACGATCGGTGTGCTGACGGCACTGCAATTCGCCACTCTGCTGATCTCGACGGCAGGTTTGTCTTTTTTGGGTCTAGGTCCTGGCCTCGGCGTACCCGAGTGGGGCAGCATGCTCGCCGAGGCGCGCGCCGAGCTCAATCGTGCGCCCTGGTTACTGATCGGACCCGGCGTTGCCATCGCGTGGACGGTACTCGTGATGAATTCCTTGGCCGAGAATCTGGCGAGCCGACTGCGACTGTCTCACCAGCGTGATCTTTGACGAATGGCAGCCGACATGAGCGACCCCATCCTGCTTGCATCGGACGTTTCCTTCGATTACGAGGCAGACAAAGACACTCGACCGATTTTGCGGAATGTGTCCATCGCCATTGAGCCAGGTTCGATCGTCGCCATCGTCGGTGAGTCCGGTAGCGGCAAATCTACGCTCGCCAAACTGCTTTGCGGCATGCTGACGCCGACGAGCGGCCAAGTGTTATATCGCGGAGCGCCGCTGCAATCACCGGCTGAGGCGGGTCTGCACCTACTCTCGCAAGAGCCTTTCTCGACCTTCAATCCCTACCACGATGTCCGACGTATCTTGTGTGAGCCTCTACAGGCGCAAAAAAAGCTTCCGACCTCCATCGATCAGTTGACCGCCCTATTACGCGAAGCATTGGATGAAGTAGGTTTGGATCGAGTCCCACTCGACGCCTCGCCCCGCTCTCTCTCCGGCGGGCAGCTGCAGCGACTCGCGCTCGCGCGAATCTTGTTACTGAAGCCGAAGGTCATTATCGGCGATGAGCCATTCTCCGCTTTGGATGTCAGCATTCGCGCGCAAATTCTGGCCTTGATGCTTCGCCTGCGCGAACAGCGCGGTTTGACCTATGTACTGATCAGCCACGATATCGATCTCGTCGAGCGAACAGCCGATCAGGTCGCCGTGATCTATCAAGGGCGCATCGTCGAATGGGGTAACGCAAACGAAGTCATCGCTCAGCCAGCCCATCCGTACACCTTGGCATTGCGATCTGCTTCTCCCATCCGCCGTTTGCGTGTTTCGGACCTCGAGGCGAGAGACGAGCGAAACGCGACAGCCGCAAGAGCTCTCGAGATCCGCTCTCTGCAAATCAGTTGCACCGAGAACGCTCGAGAGCGAACGCTCGTAGACGGCGTGAGTCTGACGCTGGAACGCGGCGACACCCTCGCGATCGTGGGCGAATCGGGCGCGGGAAAATCTTTGACGGCTCGGGCGGTGATTGGCTTACTGCCCCCGGCGATTCGAACATCAGGCGGTCAGATCCTGATTGGTGAAACGTCCGTACTCGATGCGACGGCAGATGAGCTGCGCCGATTACGGGGCTCCACCGTGAGCTACATCCCGCAAGACCCGCTTCGAGCGCTCAATCCGGTGCGACGGGTAGGTGATCTATTCGACGAAGTGCTCTCGCGCCATGGATTCGGCAAAATGAGAGATCGGCGGGAGCACACCGTGCGCTGCCTTGAGCGCGTTGGTCTATCGGCAGAGGTGCGGCGCCGCTTCGCTCACGAGCTCAGCGGCGGTATGCGTCAACGTGCGCTTATCGCGATGGCGATTTCCGTTGATCCCCTGCTGATCATTGCCGACGAACCGACCACCGCGCTCGATGCAACGGTTCAAGCCGAGATATTGGATCTGCTACGCGACCTCACGCATGGATCGACGGCGCTGTTGTTGATCACCCACGATCTGGCAGTCGCAGCCAATCTCTGTAGACGCGTGATCGTCATGCGTCACGGCAAGATGATCGAACAAGGCGACTTCGCGCAAATATTGAAATCGCCTCGCGCTGACTACACGCGGCAACTCATTTCGAGCAGCTTGCTTGAAGCGCCATAATCAGATCCGATGACTCAGGCGCCAGCCACAGCCCCTTATGCGCATCGTAGAGACGCTGGGTGTTGAATTCGCTCACCATGCTTTCGCGACGCAATCGCGGGATGCCCTGCTCGATCTCATCGTAGTAGCGTAGATCTCGCAACCGGTACCACGTGGAGAACAAGACTCCGCCGTCAGGATCTGCCCAAGGCTTGGGCACGAGTCGCTCTCGGGGCGCACCGACAGCCGTTGCAGACCAGAGCGGCTCCGCTTGCAGGGAAACCACCTGCGCCCGGCTATCGGCACTGGCAAGGCGGCGTGCAAAAACAGCACCGAACCCAGAACCGGTGACATCGTAGGCGTCGATGCCTTGCTCGGTCAGCAGCCGAACGACGGGTGCCACCCAATCGTCCATCGACTCACCACTCGATGCGAGTGGATCGGAATAGCCGCACCCGGGTGGATCGATCACCCAGCGAGGTCTCTCGGATATCGATCGCTCATCGATCGCTCCGGTCGGCAGATCCGGGATGACGACCAAAGGGCGACCCACACCTTCCGATCGGCGAAAGTGCAGCGCGCCTTGTCCGACATGCGCCAGACCACGCTCGCCGCCAGCGGTCGATACGGTAGCGACATCAGACTCGTAACCGGCGAAATGCGCGTCGATCGATCTGGCCCACTCTTCGAGCGATGGACCTAGCGACTGCACCCGCACGTGACTCGTCGCTTGGATACGTTGTAGATGCGCCGCAATGAGATCGTGCGGTCGCGCCGTCAATAAAGTCGGAACGCGCAGAGCCTGTGCGGCTGCCGGTGCATCGATAGCGCCTGCACAGCGATAGCCGCGCCAGTACCCGGCGCCACTGGCGAGAAAGCCGCGCACGGTGCCGTACAGCGCGCCTACCGATGGTAACTCGGTCTGCAAGCGGTGCGCCGCATCGCGATGATGGTAGGGAAACCACATGTACAGATCGCGCACCCGTGACCAAAGCTCGGCCAGATGCGAGCCGTCCCATGCGGGCTCAAAAGGACAGAGGTACCGGTCATTGAAGTCGCGCTGCTCTTCGGTATCGAAGGCGGCAAAACCATCGAGCACCAACGCGGCGACACGCGCTGGATGCGTCAGGGCGAATGACACCGCAAGTGCCGCACCCGTATGTGTGCCGTACAGCAACACTTTGCGAATCTGTAACGCGTCGAGCACGCCGCCGATCACCGCGACAAAATCACTCGCTTCCGGTCTGGACGGCTCGAGCGCATCGG